>JAUZEX010000861.1 GCA_030838815.1 Actinomycetota bacterium | reverse complement strand
GGGGCGCAGGCCGAGGGCCTCGGCCCGGGCGGGGTGGGTCACGATGCAGATCGCCGCCCCGTCGTTCTGCCCCGAGGAGGTCCCGGCGGTGACGGTGGCGTCGGGGTCGTCGCGACCGAGGATGGGCCGGAGCCGGGCCAGCTTCTCCAGGGTGGTGTCGGGCCGGATGTGCTCGTCCCGGTCGACGACCACGTCACCCTTCCGGTTCGGGACGACGACGGGCACGATCTCGTCGGCGAAGCGCCCCGCCTCGGTGGCGGCCGCCGCCCGCCGGTGGCTCTCGAGGGCGTACTCGTCCTGTTCCTGACGGGGAATGGCGTACTCCCGCCGCAGATTCTCGGCCGTCTCCAGCATCCCGCCCGGCACGGGGAAGTTGATGCCGCCGGCCGTCACCCGGCCCCGGGCCAGCGCGTCGTGGAGCATCACGCCCGGGCCGGCGCCCGTCCCCCACCGCATGGCCGTGGAATAGAACGGCGCGTTCGACATCGACTCCGCCCCGCCGGCCAGCACGACCTCCGACACGCCGGACTGCACCTGCATGGCTCCATACAGCACGGCCTGCAGACCTGAACCGCAGCGCCGGTCGATTTGCAGGCCTGGCACCGTGACCGGCAGCCCGGCGTCGAGCGCCGCCACCCGTCCGATGGCGGGGGCGTCCATGGTGGGATAGCAGTGGCCGAGAAGCACGTCGTCGACCGCCTCCGGTGGCAGGCCCGTCCGCTCCAGGAGGGCCCGGATCACCGTGCTGGCCAAGGTGTGGGCCGGCACGTCCCGCAGCAACCCTCCGAAGCCCCCGACGGGGGTGCGCACCGGCTCGCAGATGACCGCGTCCCGCATGTCCCGCTCCCCTTCGTTCGATGACCCGCCGCCGGGTCGCCGCCGACGATGCTAGAGAACGACGCCGTCAATCGAGGTCGTAGCAGGCTCCCGGACGGGTAGTGGACCGGCATGGACTCACACCGCATCGCCATCGTCACCGGGTCGGACTCCGGCATCGGCCGGGCGACCGCCGTGGCTTTCGCCGGGGCCGGCTATGACGTCGGGGTCACCTGGCACGAGGACAAGGGCGGGGCCGAGGAGACGGCCCGGGAGGTCGAGCGGGCCGGGCGCCACGCCGAGGTCCGCCCCCTCGATCTCACCCGTCCGGAGGAGGCGGCGGCGGTGATCGACGAGCTGGCCGATGCCCTCGGCGGCATCGACGTCCTCGTCAACAACGCCGGAACCGGCCACTCCGCCCCGTTCCTCGAGCACGATCTGGCCGCCTGGCGCCACGTCCTGGAGGTCGACCTGACCGGGCCGTTCTGTTGCGCCCAGCGGGCGGCGCAGCGCATGGTGGCCGCCGGAGGCGGGGGCCGGATCGTGAACGTCACGTCCGTCCACGAGCACGTCCCGCTGCGGGGCTCGGCCGCCTACTGCGCGGCCAAGGGCGGGCTCGGCCTCCTCACCAAGGTCATGGCCCTCGAGCTCGCCGAGCACGGCATCACGGTCAACGCTGTCGCCCCGGGGGAGATCGCCACGCCCATGACCGGCCAGGAGGACGTCGACCCCCGCCAGCAGCCGCGACCGGGGATCCCGCTCGGCCGGCCGGGCGACGCCCGGGAAGTGGCCGCCCTCATCGTGCACCTGGCCGGTCCGGCGTCGTCCTACACCACCGGCGCTTCCTACCTCGTCGACGGCGGCATGCTCCTCATGGCCGCCGAAGCTAACCGGTTGGTGAAGGCGGACCGGTAGCGCCCGCCCCCGCCCGTCCTCAGGACCGCAGCTCGGAGAGCTTGTCCCGGAACAGGGTGGTGGCGATGGTCGCCCGGTTCGGCTGGCCCTTGAGGAAGGCGGCGGTGAAGCCCTTGGCCTGCTCGTAGGTGACCTTGGGCGGCAGCGGCGGCTCCTCGGGGTTGGTGACGACGTCGACGACGGCCGGCCCGGGGTGGGACAGGGCCTCCTTGACCGCTCCCTCCACGTCGGCCGCCCGCTCGACCCGGAGGCCCCGACCGCCGTTCGACTCGGCGAAGGCGGCGAAGTTGGCCGCGCCCCGGTACCGGACCCCGAACTCCGGGAAGCCGAGCACCATCTGCTCCCACAGGATCTGGCCCAGGATGTGGTTGTTGTTGATGAACACCTTGACCGGGAGGTCGTGCTCGACGGCGGTCAGGAACTCCGCCATCAGCATGGCGAAACCGCCGTCGCCCACGAAGGCGATGCACTGCCGGTCGGGATAGGCCAGCTGGGCGGCAATGGTGTAGGGCAGGCCAGGGGCCATGCTGGCCAGGTTGCCCGAGAGGTAGTACTGCCGGTCGCCCCGGATGTCGAAGTGCCGGGCCGACCAGGTGGCGATCGTGCCCGAGTCGGAGGCCAGGATGGCGTCGTCGGCGGCCCAGCGGTCGATGACCCGCATGAGGTACTGCGGCTGGATGGGGTCCCGCTCGCCGTCCTCCAGGGCGGCCATCTTCCGCCGCCACTCCGCCATGCCGACCTGGGCCACCTCCAGGAACCGCCGATCGTCGTGGCGGTCGAGCAGGGGCAGCAACGCCCGGAGCGTCTCGGCCGCCCCGCCGACGAGGGGCACCTCGGTCGGGATGCGGTTCCCGGCCCGGACCGGGTCGGCCTCGATCTGCACCACCCGGGCCCGGCCCGGCTCCGGGAGGTGCTTGGTGTACGGGAAGTTGGTGCCCACCATCAGGAGGGTGTCGGCCTCCTCCATGGCGTCTTCGGACGGTCGGGTGCCGAGCAGGCCGATGCCGCCGGTGGTCAGCGGGTGGTCGTCGGGGACGGCCGCCTTCCCCGGCAGGGTCTTGACGATCGGGCTCGCCAGCCGGTCGGCCACGGCCAGCAGCTCGGCCCGGGCGCCGAGCGCGCCGGCGCCGGCCAGGACGACGATGCGGCGCCCCTCGTTGAGGACACCGGCCGCCCGGGCGAGGTCGTCGTCCCGGGGGACGGCCGGGGCGGGGATGAAGGTGGGGGCCGTCGCCGGCGTCGAGGCGGGGGCGACCTCGGCCCAGGGGTTGGCGTCGGCGTCGGCGATCTGCACGTCGTTGGGGATGGTGAGGTGGCTCACGCCCCGCCGGGCGAGGGCGGTCCGTACGGCCAGGTCGACCAGCGCCGGGATCTGGACGGGCACGTGGACCATGGCGTTGTACTCCGCCACGTCGGCGAACAGCTTCTCGAGGTGGACCTCCTGCTGGTAGCCCGTCCCCAGCAGCTGCGTCTCCTGCATCCCGGTGATGGCCAGCACGGGGGCGTGGTCGAGCTTGGCGTCGTAGAGCCCGTTGAGGAGATGGATGCCCCCGGGGCCGGAGGTGGCCAGGCACACCCCGAGCCGGCCGGTCGCCTTGGCGTGGCCGGTGGCCATGAAGGCCGCCGCCTCTTCGTGGTGGACGAGCACGAACCGCAGCCGGTCCTGATGGCGGCGCAGGCCTTCCATGAGGCCGTTGATGCCGTCGCCGGGCAGGCCGAAGACGGTGTCGACCCCCCAGGCGATCAGCCGTTCCCACAGCAGCTCGGAGGCGATCTTCCCCATGGGGTCAGGAGGCCGGTTCGTTGGCGGCGAGCTCGTTCTCCAGCTGGATGGCGAGGGCCACCCCGCCGGTCAACATGGCCGCCACCCCGACCACCGGAACGAGCAGAGAGACCCCGAACCCCGTGCCGAGGAGTGCGACCGACACCCGCTTCGCCATTCTGGCCTCCCCGTCTCCCCGCGTCCCTGTCATCAGTGGTGGGTACCCCGGGAGGACTGCACAACAAACGGTTGTCCCGCCTCGTGACGTGGGTACGTGACGTTGGGACAGGGACGAACGAACTGAAGACACCCGGGAAGGACTCGACCGATGCCCGATCTCGACATGCGCGACCAGTCCGTGAGCGAACTCTTCCAGCGCCTGTCCCAGCAGATGGCGACGCTGGTCCGCGAAGAGATCCGCCTCGCCCAGGCGGAGCTGAAGGAAAAGGGGAAGAAGGCGGGGATCGGCGTTGGCCTCTTCGGCGCAGCCGGGCTCGTCGGCCTTTACGCCGCTGGCGCCGCGGTGGCCGGCATCGTCCTCCTCCTCGCCCAGGCCGTGGCGACGTGGATCGCCGCCTTCATCACCGCCGGGGCGCTGGCCGTGATCGCGGCCGTGATGGCCCTGGCCGGGAAGTCGAAGGTGGAGGAGGCGACGCCGCCCAAGCCCGACGCTGCCATTCAGAGCGTCCAGGCCGACGTGGCCGAGATCAAGGAGAAGGCCCACCGATGAGCACCGAACGAGCCGCCTCCGTGACGAACGACGTACCCGGCGTCCCCGACCAGATCCCCGAGGACCCCGACGCCATCCGCCACCAGATCGAGCAGACCCGGGCCGAGGTCGGCAAGACGGTGGAGGCGCTGGCGGCCAAGACCGACGTCAAGGCCCAGGCCAAAGCGAAGATCGAGGACGTCAAGGGTCAGGCCAAGGAAAAGATCGGCGACCTCAAGGAGCAGGTCGAGGAGAAGCTCGGTGGCGTCAAGGGCGACCCCGACCAGGCCCGCGACCAAGCCCGCAACGTGGTGAACACGCTGGAGGAGCGGGCCCGGGAGCAGCCCGTCCTGGCCTTCGTCGCCGGCATCGTCGTCGGCTTCCTCGTCGGAAAGATCATGGGGTGAGGCGATGATCAAGGTCCTCTACCGGCCTCTCAGCATCGTCGTCAGCATCCTCGGCGGCCTCGTCGCGGGGGCGCTCTTCAAGCAGGTCTGGAAGCGGGTCGCCCGCGAGGAAGACCCGCCCAAGCCGACCGAGCCGGAGCGGAGCTGGAAGGAGGTCGTACCTGCCGCCGCCCTGGAGGGAGCCGTCTTCGGGGCCGTCAAGGCGGCCGTCGACCGCGGGAGCCTGAAGGCCTTCGAGAAGGCCACCGGCGTCTGGGCCGGCGACTGAGGCCGCGCCCCGCCGGGGGGTGATCTAACGTGCCCGTCGACCGTGTTGGTCGTCCGATCGGCGAAGGGGGCGTTCCGTGGCGGAGAGCGTGTACAAGGTCATCGAACTCGTGGGCACGAGCAGCGAGGGCTGGGAACAGGCGGTATCGGCGGCGGTGGCGCGTGCCTCCCAGAGCGTGCGCGATCTGCGGATCGCCGAGGTTTCCGAGCTCGACGTCCAGATCGAGAACGGGTCGGTGATGGCGTACCGGGCGAAGATCAAGGTTTCGTTCAAGTACGAGGGCGAAGCTGGCTGAGCTACCGGCCCCAGGGGCCGGCGAACCGCCGGCGCGATGAGGCGGACGGGCGGCGATCGGCATAGGGTCGCTTCATGCAACCGACTCAGCCGTTCGAGGAGATCCTCACCGCCCTCGCCGAGCAGGAGGACGAACTGGACGGGCTCCTGGCCGGGCTGGACGAGCCCGGCTGGGCCCGGCCGTCGCGCTGTGACGGCTGGTCCATCTCCGACGTCGTCCTGCACCTCGCCCAGACCGCCGAGATGACGGTGGCCAGCGCCGAACGGCGCTTCAACACCGTGACCGCCTCCTTCGGGAACCGGGTCGCCCCGGCCGGGGCGACGGTCGACGATCTGGCCGGGCTGGCCGTGGCCGCCGACCGGGGCCGTCCGGGCCCCGAGGTGTACCAGCGGTGGCAGGCGGCCAGCGCCGCCCAGGCCAAGGCCCTCGGGGCCTGCGAGGCCGGCACCCGCCTGCCGTGGGTGGCCGGAGACATGTCGGCCATCAGCCTGGCCACCACCCGGCTGGCCGAAGTGTGGATCCACTCCGGCGACGTCGCCGCCGGTCTCGGCCGCGACCTCGTCCCCGGTGACCGCCTCCGCCACATCGCCCGCCTGGCCTGGCGCACGATCCCCTACGCCTTCCAGCGGGCCGGCCGCCCGCTGTCCGGACCCGTCGCCCTGGCCCTGACGGCTCCCGACGGCGCCCCCTGGAAGTTCGCCCCCGACGGGCCGGCCGCCACCACCGTCTCCGGCCCGGCGCTCGACTTCTGCCTCGTCGCCGCCCGCCGTCTCCCGCCGTCGGACACGGCCCTGACCGCCACCGGCGCCGACGCCGACACGATCCTCGACCTCGTCCGCACCTTCGCCTGAGCAGTCAGACCGGTGACCGAGCGCCGAAGCAACGACGAACCGACGGATTCGAGCGCCGCGGGCACGTACGTTGCTGAGGTGCGAGGAGATCTCCTGGACGGGATCCGCGTCGTCGAGCTCGGTCTGTTCGCGCTCGTCCCGGCGGCGGCCGCCGTGCTGGCCGAGTGGGGCGCCGACGTCGTCAAGATCGAGCATCCCGTCCAGGGCGACCCCGTCCGGGGGCTGGCCGCCTGGGGCATCAAACCGGGCACCGGCGGGTTCTCTTACATGTGGGAGGTGTGCAACCGCGGGAAGCGATCGGTCGGCCTCGACGTCGGCCATCCCGACGGCCGGGAGGTGCTGCTGTCGATGCTCGAGGGGGCCGACGTGTTCCTGACCAGCTTCCTGCCGTCAGCCCGGCGCCGGCTCGGGATCGATGTGGCCGACGTCATCGCCCGCAACCCGACGATCATCTACGGCCGGGGCAGCGGACAGGGCCCGAAGGGCGAGGAGGCCGAGGCCGGCGGCTTCGACGGCGCCGCCTACTGGAACCGGTCGGGCACCGGCTCGGCGGCGATGCCGGTGGGCAGCACCGAGCCGGTCGCTCTCCCCGGCCCGGGGTTCGGCGACATCCAGACCGGCATGCATCTGGCCGGCGGCGTCATCGCCGCGCTGTGGCGCCGCGACCGGACCGGGCGGGGCGCCGTGGTCGACGCCTCGCTGCTGGCCTCGGGGCTGTGGGCCATGCAGGGCAGCCTGGCCGGCGCCGCCGCGGCGGGCCTCGCCGAGCTGCCCAAGCGGGCCCGCTCCGACGTCACCAATCCGCTGGTTGTCGCCTACCCGACCGCCGACGGCCGGTTCGTGTCGCTCATGATGCTGGGCAGCGACCGCTACTGGCCCGGCCTGTGCCAGGCCATCGGCCGGCCCGACCTGGTCGCCGACCCCCGCTTCGCCTCGGCCCGGGACCGGGCGGCGAACTCGGCCGCCTGCGTGGCTGAGCTCGACGCAGTCTTCTCGGCGAAGCCGCTCGACCATTGGCGCACAGCGCTGGCCGGCCAGGAGGGGCCCTGGGCGGTCGTGGCCCACGTCGCCGAGGCGGCCACCGACGAGCAGGCCCGGGTCAACGGCTACGTGCAGGACGTCGACTACGGGGACGGGCGCAGCCTGCCCATGGTCGGCGCCCCGGTCCAGTTCGACGAGGCGGCGCCGCCGCTGCGCCCGGCGCCGGAGCACGGCGCCCACACCGAGGAGGTGCTGCTGGAGCTCGGCTACGACTGGGGCGCCATCAGCCACCTGAAGGCCGCCGGAGCGGTCATCTGATGCGGGCTGCCGCCGACCGCGACCGTTGCGCCATCAGCGGTATCGGGGCCACCGAGTTCTCGTCCGACTCCGGGCGCAGCGCCCTGTCGCTGGCCGTGGAGGCGGCGCTGGCCGCCATCGCCGACGCCGGGCTGGCCCCGGCCGACGTCGACGGGATCGTCCGCTGTGACCTCGATGCCGTGGCCCACAACGACCTGGCCCAGGCACTCGGGCTGCCCGACCTGACCTACTGGGGCACGTCCGGGCCGGGCGGCGCCGCCCCGGGCGGCATGATCGGCCAGGCGGTGGGGGCGATCCGCAGCGGCCAGGCCAACGCCGTGCTGGCCTTCCGGGCTCTCAACGGCCGGTCCGGCGCCCGGTTCGGGCGGGCCGGTTCGGGTTCGGGGGCGGGATCGGGCGGCGGGCGCCGCGTCGGCGGCGGCGGGAAGTACGACGAGTTCTTCGCCCCCTACGGCCTCGTCGCCCCCGGCCACCTCTTCAGCCTCCTGGCCCGGCGGCACATGATCGAGTTCGGCACCAGCGAGGAACACCTCGGCCACATCGCGCTCGCCTGCCGGGCCCGGGCCAACGCCAACCCGGCGGCCCAGATGCGGGACCGGCCGCTCACGATGGAGGACTACCTCGCGGCCCGGATGATCTCGAGCCCATTGCGGCTCTTCGACTACTGCCTCGAGACCGACGGCGCCTGCGCCGTCGTCGTCACCAGCCGGGAGCGGGCCGAGGACGGGCCGCAGCCCCCAGCGCTGATCCGGGCCGTGGCCCAGAGCGCCGGACCCGAGCCCCAGGTCGGGTTCCTGTACCCCACGCTCATGCGGAAGAGCCTGACGACGCAGACGTCGAAGGCGCTGGCCGGGACGCTCTACCGCCGGGCCGGTCTCGGCCCCGGCGACGTCGACGTGGCCCAGTTCTACGACTGCTTCACCATCACCGTGTTGCTGCAACTGGAGGACTACGGGTTCTGCCCCAAAGGCGAAGGAGGGCCGTTCGCGGCCAGCGGCGCCATCGACAAGGGCGGGTCTCTGCCAATCAACACGTCCGGCGGGCATCTGTCGGAGGGCTACCTCCACGGCCTCAACCACGTGGTGGAGGGGGTGCGCCAGATCCGGGGCACGTCGACCAGCCAGGTACCCGGCGCCGAGGTGTGCCTCGTGACGTCGGGGCTGCCCGTCACCACCAGCGGCCTCATCCTCCGCCGGCCATGAGCCAGCCCCCCGGCCGGCTCCGGCCCGAGACCGACGACCACGACACCGGCGGGTTCTTCGCCGCCGCCGCCCGGGAGGAGCTGGCCGTCTGCGCCTGCGCCGCCTGCGGCGCCGTCCTCCACCTCCCCCGGGCCTACTGCGCCGGCTGCGGCAGCTGGGACACGGTATGGCGGACGGTGGCAGGCCGGGGCCGCCTCTACTCCTGGACGACGGTGGAGCACCAGGTGCACCGCTCGTTCCCCGTCCCCTACACGATCGTGCTGGTGGAGCTGGACGACGCCCCCGAGGCCCGCCTCATCGGCTACCTCCCGGGCCGGCCGGAGCTCGTGGCCGGGATGCCGATGCGGGTCTGGTTCGAACCGGTCGACGACGAAGGCACCCTGCTTCCCCAGTGGATCCCCGAGACGTGAGGCCGCCGAAAAGGAACGAAACCCCCTATTCGGCGGGGGGCGACTCGCCGAGGCTCTTCAGCCGCTCGAGCTGCTCCCAGTGGCGGGCGATTCGTTTTCTCCCGACGGCGGTGAGCTTGACCTTCGTGTTGGGCTTCTTGCGGATGAACGTTTTTTCGATGCTCACCAGCGCCGCCTCTTCGAGTTTCGTGAGGTGGCTGGAGAGATTGCCCTTGGTCAAGCCGGTGACACGTTGCAGGAAGACGAAGTCAGCCGACGCCACGGACGACAGCACGGTCAGGATGGCCAGCCGGCCCGGCTCGTGGATCAGACGGTCGACGACCAGCTCGTCCTTAGGCTCGGAGATCACTGTGCTCGACGTTCTCCCGCGCCCGCCCGAACCGGCGGATCAGAGCCTGATGGTCCAAGAGCCCCGAAGTCATGGTCGCCACGCCGATCAGTACCAGGGCTACAGAGACCTTGTCGGACAGTGACCCCCACCATGGCGTCACCGCCGCCGCCAGGAGCGCCCCCCAGACGATCCAGTGGTAGCTCCTGAGGCCTACGAAGCGGCCCGTCCAGACCAGCATCGCCACGGCAAACAGGCCGGTGAAGAGGCTGACCGGCAGGTCGAGCCTGGAGTCGAGGATGGAGCCTCCGACCATCGGGATGGCAAGGACAACGGCGTAGGCGATCTGCTGACGCGCTGATTGGGCCACCCGCCCGTAGTGGTCGTTGTAGTACCGGGTGAGCCCCACCGCCGCCAGCGCCAGCAGCGCCACGAAGCCGATGAAGAACAGGTCCGACCGGAACGGTCCCCACCGGAGATTGCCCAGGCCGGCGGCCGCGAAAAGCGCCCCCATAGGAAGCGCCAGCAGGCCCCGCAAGTAGACGACGTTCGCCGCCGCCGATTCCAGATCCTTGCGTTCCATGGCCCTCCTTCAAACTAGTTGGTGCGGCAAACCATAATGGCCGCTCGATCTTCTGTCAACTAGTTTGCGTGACAAACTCGATCAAGGCGGCGCCGCACGCCGGCAGCTATATGCGGCCCTGGCCCTTTTGGCCCATGGACGGGCTATGGACGGGCTGCGGCGGCCTCGGGAAGAATGAACAGGTCGGGGGGTCCGGGATTGTGTGAGAGGGGGATGATGGCCGTCGAACTGCGGACCGTCGGGCGCCTGGTCGTCCGCGGCACCCGGCGGGCGGCGCTGACCGTGGCCGGCTTCGCGCTCGTGGCGCTGGGCCTGGCCGGGCTCGTCCTCCCCGTCCTCCCCGGCTGGATCTTCATCATCGCCGGCTTGGCGGTCCTGTCCCGGGAGTACGCCTGGGCCGATTCGGGTCTGACCTACGCCCGGCGCAAGGCCGCCCAGGGCGGGGCCGGGGTCCGGTCGGTGGCCACCCGCTGGCGACGGCGCCCCGGTGCCCTTCCGGGGGACGACATCCCCGAGCCCCCGGGGGTCATCCTGTCCGACGCCCTGGTGATCGACTTGACGTACCCCGGGGGTGCCGGGGCAACGCTGCAGGACTCGGAACAGAGCGCCTGAGCCGTCAGCGGCGGGCGCCGGCGACCGTCTCGACCGAGTAGTCGTCGAGGTCGGGTTCATGCGCCCGGCTCGACGGCTGCAGTTTGGTGGGATCGGCGACTCCCCCACCGTCCCCTGGGTTCGGCCGGGCCCGGCTCACCGCAGGAGAGCGGCCGACCGTCGTCGAAGGAAGGCGGGCGCTGGAGGGTGGAACCAACGCGGTTCGACGAGCCCGGCCGTCGCCTTCGGGAGCGGCACCAGCACGAGGGCGGAGGTCGAGCGGTGGAGGTGGTCGACGAGGCAGAGGACGGGCCGGTCGAGATCCGGTTCGAGCCGGAGGGCTCCGGCTTCACCGTCTGGTCCGGGGAGGCCGTCCTCGCCGCCGTGTCAGGACGGAAGGACCGCGGCGCGTTCGCAATCAATGTCGGGAGCGAGGGCCGCTGCGACCGGGAAGTGGCGGCTCGGATCCTGGCCGGCGTGGAGGCGATCGCCGCTCCCGGAGCCGTGGTCGACATGGGCAATCCGGTCCTGCGGGACGAGGCCCGCCGACGGGGCTACACCGGAGCCCTGCGCGCTCCCCTGACGATCGGCCCCCCACCGGTGGTCGGCGCCCGGCGTGACAAGACAGCGGCCGGCAGCGGCGGCGGAGCGGCACCGCCCATTGGCGGCCGACCGGCGGCGGGCGGCGGAGCGGGAGCAGCCGCGGCGGCGGCGATCGGGGCGCTGATCGGTCGGGTGGCCTTGGCCGAACCGTGGGCCGAGAACCGGCGGCTGTTCAACCTGCTCCGGGTCGGGTACGGCGGCGCAGTCCGCCTGACCGTGGCCGACAGCGATCTCACGGTGACCATTCCCGACAGTCCGGACCTGATGGTCGAAAGCGCCGCCCGCGCGGTCGACACCGTCCTCGCCGTGCGCGACCGGTTCGGAGCCGACGCCGAGCACCTCCGCACCGTCTCCTTCGACCGGGAGACCCACACCGGCGGCCGCCCGAGGTGGGCCGGCCAGGCCAACCACACCGTCTTTTCGATCCACCTCAACGACAGCCTCGTCCTGGCCGACGGGTGGGTCCGGCTCCGCCGCCACCGGGAGACGACGCCCAGTCGTCGGCCGCCGGCCACGGCTCGGCACCCGTTCACCACCATCGACGGCGTCGCCGCCCACGAGGCCTGGCACCAGATCGAGTTCAAGTTCCGGGGCCGTCTCGCCGAGCACTCCGCCTTCCGGCGCGAGCTCGGCGCCGTCCTCGGCGTCGAGACCCTCGAGCAGGCGATCCAGGGCGGCCACCGCAGCGCCCCCGAAGCCTTCCGGCGGGCCCACGTCCGGCTGATCGAGACCGTCTCGGCCTACGCCGCCACCAATCCCCTCGAAGCCGGCGCCGAGATGTTCGAGGTCTGGTGGTGCGGCGCCCCGAACCCGACCATCGACTGCTTCGGCCGCCTGCTCGACCGTTTCTTCGGCATCGGCCCCCGCTGACCTCTCGACACGGGGCGGGCCCGACGCGCCGTTAGGCTCTCCGCCGATGGCCGAGTGGATCTACTTCATCCATGCCCCGCGGGAGAACTTCGCCGCCACCATGTCGGAGGAGGAGCGGGCCGTGTGGGGTGTCCACTCCGAGCGGCTGCAGCGGCTCATGGCCGACGGCGTGATGATCCTGGTCGGGCCCACGCTGGGGCCGGTCAACACCGGGATCGCCGTCTTCGAGGCCCCCGACGAGGTGGCCGCCAGGAAGATCATGGACGACGACCCGGTCGTCGCCGGCGGCTTCGCCCGGGGCGAGTTGCGCCCCTTCAAGGTGTCGCTGCTGAGGGGCCGGGACTGAGCGCGAACGGGAGAGGTCCGATGGCCAACGAGATCGTGAACGTCGAGCAGGCCCAGGCCTGGGACGGCCCCGACGGCGAGTACTGGGCCACGCACCAGGAACGCTTCGACAACACGATCCGGCCTCACCACTCCCTGCTCATGGCCGCGGCGGCCATCGCCCCGGGCGAGCACGTCCTCGACGTCGGCTGCGGGAACGGGCTGACCAGCCGCGACGCCGCCCGGGCGGCCGGGCCCGGCGGCAGCGTTCTGGCCGTCGACCTGTCGGGGCCGATGCTGGCCAAAGCCGAGCAGCTGGCCAAGGACGAGGGGCTGGGCAACATCCGCTTCGAGCAGGGCGACGCCCAGGTGCACCGCTTCGAGGCCGGCGCCTACGACCGGGCCATGAGCCGCTTCGGCGTCATGTTCTTCGCCGACCCGGTGGCGGCCTTCACCAACATCGCTTCGGCGCTGCGGCCGGGCGGACGGGTGGCGATGCTCGTCTGGCAGTCGGGGGCCGGCAACGAGTGGATGGGTTCTATGCGTGACGCGCTGGCCGCGGGACGGAATCTCCCGGCCCCGCCACCCGGTGCCCCGGGGCCGTTCGCCCTGGCGGACCGGGAGTTCACCCGCAACATCCTGACCGACGCCGGCTTCACCGACGTCGGGTTCGCCCCGTCGGAGCAACCCTTCAACGTCGGGGCCGACCCCGACGACGCCTACCGTTTCGCCGTCGGGATGGCGCCGGTGCAGTGGCTGCTGGCCGACCTCGACGAGGCGACCAAGGCCGAGGCCCTCGAGGTCCTGCGGGCCACCATCGCCGCCCACCAGACCGCCGACGGCATCGTCTTCGGCTCTGCGGCCTGGGTCGTCACCGCCCGGAAGCCCTGAGGCGCCGCATGTAGTTGCGCCGTTGGGCGAGGGGGATCCACTCCTGCTCTTCGCCTGGCCCGGCCCTCGGCCACCAGCTCCCGGCCGAGGTCGTCGGTGGCCCGGATCCGGTCGGCCAGTGGCGCGCCGTCCATGGGGTATTCGAGTGGCGGGTTCCGGCTCCTCAGATGCCGGCCGGGCCGCCCGACCGCAACCGGCGTTCGTCTACCGGGATAGAGCGGAAAACGAACGCCGGTTCGGGGCGTCGGGACGGCGACGGCTATCGGGGCCTCCTCGGCCAGATCGCTTTGCTGGCGGGGCTCACGGCCAGGGCGTAGGCCACGAACACGAAGACCCCGAGGGAGACCGGGCCGAGGGGGCCGAGCACGATCCCGGGGAGGCTGAAGGCGATCGCGGCCGTCCGGGCCTTGCGGCTGAGGCGGCGGAGCACGATGGAGCCGCTGAGCGCCTGGCCCAGGCCGACGACGACCGCCAGTACGGCCTGGAGCCGGACGACTCCGTTGCCGGGGATCGTGGCGGTGCCGGCGCTCTTTTCGTGGAGGCGGACCTGACCGGCCAGCCGGATGGCTTCGGGGCAGGTGAGATCCTTGGTCTTGCGGCCGCCGATGTCGACGTTGTTCCAGGGCTTCTTGTCGGTGTTGGCCTCGTCGAGCCAGCGCCGGGCCAGGGTGCAGCGGGCTCCGGCCGGGTCGATCACCCCGGGGACGGTGAGCATCACCGACCCGAATCCGGAGATCAGCAGCACGATGCAGGCGGCCCGGATGATCCCGGGCGGCCGGGTACCGACTGCGGGGCTCGCTTCATGATCACTCATCGCCCGAGACGGTACCCGGCCCGTTCCCTCCGGGCCCGGACCTACAGGGCGTCGGAGCCCGCTTCGCCCGTCCGCACCCGGAAGACGCTCTCGACGGGGACGACCCACACCTTCCCGTCGCCGATCTTGTCGGTGCGGGCCGCCTCCATGATCAGCATGGCGACGGCGGTCGCGTCGTCGTCGTCGACCACCACCTCCACCTTGACCTTGGGGACGAAGGTCACGGTGTACTCGGTGCCCCGGTACACCTCGGTGTGGCCCGCCTGGCGCCCGAAGCCCCGAACCTCCGACACCGTGAGACCGCTGACCCCCCTGTCCCGCAGCGCGTCCTTCACCGCGTCGAGGCGGTGCGGTTTGATGACCGCCGTCACCAGCCTCATGACACGTACTCCAGCGAGTAGCCCGTCTCGGAGTGCTGGGTCAGGTCGAGTCCCCGTTCCTCGTCCTCCTCCGAGACCCGGATTCCATTGGGCAGCAACGCTTTGAGGGCGAGACCGATCCCCAACGACACCACGAACGAGAAGGCGAAGACGGCCACCACGGCCAGGACCTGCTCGCCGAGCAGCGACCAGCCGCCGCCCAGGAACAGGCCGTCCTTCCCGGCGTCGTTGACCCCGGCGTCGGCGAAGAGGCCGAGGAGCACCGATCCGAGCGCCCCGCCCACGAGGTGGACGGCGATGACGTCGAGGGCGTCGTCGTAACCGAAGCGGAACTTGAGGCCGATGGCCAGGAAGCAGACCGCCCCGGCCAGGAAGCCGATGGTGACGGCCCCCATGGCGTTCACGAACCCGGCGCAGGGGGTGACGGCCACGAGGCCGGCCACCGCCCCCGACGCCGCGCCGAGCGTGGTGGCGTGGCCCGACTTGGCCCGCTCCACCACCAGCCAGCCCAGCATCGCCGCTGCCGCGGCGACGAAGGTGTTCATGAAGGCCTGGGCCGCGACCCCGTTGGCGGCCAAGGCGGAACCGGCGTTGAAGCCGAACCACCCGAACCAGAGGATCCCCGTCCCCAGCAGCGTGAGCGGGAGGGAGTGCGGCGGCATGGCCGTGTTGGGCCAGCCCCGCCGCTTCCCGAGCAGGAAGATCAGGGCCAGGGCTCCGGCGCCGGCGTTGACGTGGACGACGGTGCCGCCGGCGAAGTCGAGCGCGCCCCGGTCGGCCAGCCATCCGCCGGCGAAGACCCAGTGGGCCACCGGCAGGTAGACGAGCACGGACCACAGCGTGATGAACCCGACCCAGGCCGGCCAGCGCAGCCGGTCGGCGATCGCCCCGGTGATGAGCGCCGGGGTGATGACGGCGAAGGTCAACTGGAAGGCCGAGAAGGCCATGGCGGGCACGGTCCCCGAGACTTCGCCGGCCATGTCCTTCAGACCGATGAAGTCGAGGTTGCCGATCAGCCCGCCGTTGCCGGCGGCACCGAAGGCCAGCGAGTACCCGAACGCCACCCACAGGACCGTGACGATGCCCATGGCGAAGAAGTTCTGCATCAGCATGGCGAGCACGTGCTTGGCCCGCACCATGCCGCCGTAGAAGAAAGCCAGGCCCGGGGTCATGAACAGGACCAGGGCGGCGGACGTGAGCACCCAGGCGGTATCGCCGGGGTCGATCTCGGACACGAAAAGACCTCCGTTGGACGGGCGAACGGCCTCCGAGGCTCGCGGAAGCGCGCCGGGACGATCGCCGGTGGAAGTGCGACCCCGGTGGGGGCCGCGGCACTCCGGATCAGGAGGTCGGAGAAGGAGGACCCCGCCGGCGGACGGGGCTCGGCGTGCCCTGGACCGGTGTCGGGCGGGCCGCGGCGCCGGCGACGCCCGACCGGCGGACCGGCCGGATCCCGGGAGCCGTGAAGGGCCCGTGCCCCGCCGGGGCCCAGCGGGGCCAGGGGCGGACCCCGGCGGTCTGTACGGCCGCCGACGACGGTGTCGGGGCGAGGGCCCGGGCGGCGCCAGCGCCGGCGCCGGCCCACCGGTCGGGGCGGCCGCCCCAGCCTGACGCCGCCGCCACGGGCGACTCGAGCGCCCCGAGCAACACCAGGATGGCGAGCACCGCCGGCAGCGCTGTCCCCACCAGGGTGGCGGCACGGACGCGGCGGGCCGGGCCGGCGAACCTGCGCTCGATAGTCGCGCATGGCGCGACTATTGAGCGCAGGTTCGAGCGACGGACACGGCGGGCGGCGGTGGCGGTGGCGGGATCGGCGGCGATGCCGCACACCTTCCCGCCACACTGTTTCCCGGGTGTTTCGCCCCGATGACGCTTTCGACGGCACGCAGGAGCCGGTTGACACCGTGACAACGCGCATTGTAACAATCACCCATGGAGAAGACGCTGGAGACGGTTGAGGCGGGTGCGTGGCAACCGACGGCCTGCATCCTCTGCTACATCAACTGCGGCATCGAGGTCCGCACCGGGGGTGAGGACGGCCGGCGCTTCGAACGGATCCGGGGTGACAAGGCCCATCCCCTCTCCAAGGGCTACACCTGCCAGAAGGCGCTCCGGCTCGACCACTATCAGAACGGCCGCCACCGCCTGACATCGCCGATGCGGCGCCGGCCGGACGGCACCTACGAAGCGATCGACTGGGACACGGCCATCACCGAAGTCGCCGCCGGTCTCCAGGGCGTGATCGACCGCCACGGCGGCGAGTCGCTCTTCCACTACGGCGGCGGCGGGCAGGGGAACCACCTCGGCGGCTCCTACGGGCTCTCCTTCTACGCCGGGCTCGGGTCGAAGTTCCGCTCCAACGCCCTGGCCCAGGAGAAGACCGGCGAGTTCTTCGTCGACCTGGAGCTCTACGGCGGGCACACCAGCGGCGACTACGAGAACGCCGAGGTCGTCGTCCTCCTGGGCAAGAACGCCTGGCAGTCGCACGGGTTCCACCGGGCCCGCACGATCCTGAAGGCCATCAACAACGACCCCGAGCGGGCGCTGATCGTCGTCGACCCCGTCCGCAACGAGACCGCCGCCCTCGCCGACCATCACATCGCCGTGAAGCCGGGGGCCGACGCCTTCCTCTACGCCGCCATGCTGGCCGTGCTGGTGGAAGAGGACCTGCTCGACCATGCGTTCCTGGCCGAGCACACGAGCGGCGCCGAAGACGTCCTCACCGAGCTGAAGCGGGTCCCGATCACCGATTTCTGCGGACGGGCGGGGATCACCGAGGAGCAGGTCCGCACCGTCACCCGCCGCATCGCCGGCGCCCGCAGCGTCTCCACCTTGGAGGAGCTGGGCATCGAGCAGATCCCCCACTCCACGCTCAACTCCTACCTCCACAAGCTGTTGTGGCTCATGGTCGGCAGCTACGCCAAGCCGGGCGGGATGGCCGTCCACTCCGCCCTCCTCGACCTGGAACGGGCCTTCGGCGGGCCCGACGCACCTCGGACGACGCCGGTCACCGGGGCCCGGGTCCTGTCCGGGCTGGTGCCCTGCAACGTGATCCCCGATGAGATCCTGAACCGTCATCCGAGCAGGTTCCGGGCCATGGTGGTGGAGAGCGCCAACCCTTTGCACTCGCTGGCCGACAGCGCCCGGATGCGGGAGGCCATGGCGGCGCTGGAGTTCTCGGTCGTCATCGACGTGGCCATGACCGAGACGGCCGCCTGCGCCGACTACGTGCTACCGGCGGCGTCGCAGTACGAGAAATGGGAATGCACCTACTTCAACCTCGACTTCCCCCACAACGCATTCCAACTGAGAGCCCCGCTGTGCGATCCACTCCCGGGCACCTTGCCCGAGCCCGAGATCCACTACCGCCTGGCCCGGGCGATGGGCCACCTCACCGACGACGACCTGGCGCCCCTGCGGGCGGCCCTCGAGGCCGGAGGCCGGCTCGGGTTCGCCGGCGCCTACTTCTCGACCTACGGAACCGGCGCCACGGTCGACGAGCTGGGCTTCGGGCCGCTCGCCCTCTACGCGGTCCTGGGCCCGACGCTGCCCGACGGCGCCCAGGCCGCCGCCGTCCTGTGGGCGCTGGCGCATCGCCTCACCATGCTCAATGCCGACGCCGTCCGCCGGGCCGGCATCGAGGGCGACGTGCCGTTCCTGGGCGAGGCGCTGTTCGAGGCGATGCTGTCCCAACGGTCGGGGCTCACGCTCACCGTCGACGAGTACGACGGCGCCTGGAACTACATCGAGAAGCCCGACCGCCGCATCACGCTCGCCATCCCCGAGCTGCTCGACGAGCTGGCCGGTCTGCGCCACGAACCGGCGGCCCCGGCCGACAACGACGAGTTCCCGTTCGTCCTCAGCGCCGGGTCCCGGCGGGCGTTCTCGGCCAACACGATCTTCCGTGACCCCGATTGGCGCAAGAGCGACCGCGAGGGAGCGCTGCACATGAGCCCGTCCGACGCCGAACGACTCGGTGTGGAGGACGGGATGCGGGTGGCGGTGGTCACGAAGCGGGGCCGGGCGGTCGCTCCCGTCGAGGTGACCGACGCCATGCAGCCCGGCCACATCATCCTGCCCAACGGCTATGGGCTGAGTTACCCCGACGCGAACGGCCGGCCGGAGGTGGTCGGCGTCGCCCCCAACGAGTTGACCGCCTCCGAGGATCGGGATTGGCTGGCCGGGACGCCGTGGCACAAGCACGTCAGGGCCCGGGTGGAGACCCTGCCTCTGGACGGTCCGACGATGTCCCGGGTGACCGCATGACCAGGTTCTACCTCGAGGGCAACTTCGCCCCGGTGCGGGACGAGACCACGGCCTTCGACCTCCCGGTTGAGGGCGCCATCCCCCCGGCGCTTCAGGGCCGCTACCTCCGCAACGGGCCCAACCCCACCGGTGCCGATCCCGGCCACTGGTTCTTCGGCGAAGGCATGCTCCACGGCGTGGAGCTCTCCGGCGGACGGGCCAGCTGGTACCGCAACCGCTACGTGCGCACCGAGTCGTTCGAGGCCGGCCGCCACCTCGTCGGCGACAACGGGATGCTGAGCTTCGACGTCAACGTGGCCAACACCCACGTCATCGCCCACGGCGGACGGATCCTGGCCCTGGTCGAGAACCAGGCGCCGACCGAGGTGACCCGGGACCTCGACACCGTTGGCCGGTTCGACTACGACGGCCGCCTCACCACGGCCATGACCGCCCACCCCAAGCGCTGCCCGGTCACCGGCGAGCTGCACTTCTTCGGCTACGGCGTCTTCCCGCCGCTGCTGACCTACCACCGGGCCGACGCGGCCGGGAACCTCGTGCAGAGCGAGGAGATCACGGTGCCGGGGCCGACGATGATCCACGACTTCGCCATCACCGAGCATTCGGTGATCTTCATGGACCTGCCGGTGGTGTGCGACCCGTCGCTGCTGATGGCGAAGACCATGCCCTACCGGTGGAGCGACGACTACGGCGCCCGGCTGGGGATCATGCCCCGGGGCGGCGGCAATGCCGATGTGCGGTGGGTCGACGTCGAGCCCTGCTACGTGTTCCACGTCCTCAACGCCGCCGAGGCCCAGCCCGGGCACCTCGACATCGACGTCGCCCGCTACCCGCACCTGTGGCGCGAGAGCCAGGATGCCTTCGAGCCCGCCACCCTGCACCGCTGGCGCGTCGACGTCGCCGCCGGCACGGTGAAGGAGGAGACGCTCGACGACCGGGCGGTGGAGTTCCCCCGGGTCGACGAGCGCCGGGTCGGCCGCCCGGCCCGCTTCGGCTACGCCGTGCAGACCCGGCCCGGCCCCGACGGCTTCGCGGTCGAGACGGCACTGGTCAAGTACGACCTCGTCGCCGGCACGACCGAGGAGCACCGCTTCGGCCCCGGCCGCCTGCCGGGTGAGGGCGTCTTCGTCCCCGTCTCCGACGACGTCGGGGAGGACGACGGCTACGTGCTGGCCTACGTCTACGACGCCGGCTCCGACTCCAGCGACCTCGTCATCCTCGACGCCAGCGACTTCACCGCTTCACCGGTGGCGACGGTGGCGCTCCCCCAGCGGGTGCCCTTCGGGTTCCACGGCAGCTGGGTCGCCGACCGCGAGCTGTGACCGCCGAACTGTGACCGCCGAAACCGTGACCGCCGACCTGGTGACTCCCGACCTGGTGACTCCCGACCTGGTGACTTCCGACCTGGTGACCGCCGAACTCTCGACCGCCGAACTCTTGACCGCCGAACTGTGACGACCGGTCACTCCGCCGACCCCTACCGGGGCCGGTTCGCCGATGGGCCGCCGCCCGAGGCGCTGGCGGTGGACCGCCCATCGTTGCGGGCCTTCGGTCCGGCCGAGGCGCGGCGCATGCTCGTCATCGCCGCCGTGATGACCGGGTGCCTGATCCGGGCGTTGGCCCGCTGGTTGCTGCATCCCCGGCGGGCCCGCCTGCGGGAGGCGGCGGCCACCGGCGTCGTCGACGCCTTCTGCGCTCTCGGCCCGACGTTCGTCAAGCTGGGCCAGCTCATGGGCTCCTCCCCCAGCATCTGCCCCGCGCCGCTGTCGGACGCGGCCCGGCGCTGCATCCGCGAGCTGGGCCCGGTCGATGTGGCCGTCGTCCGGCGGACCATCGAAGCCGACCTCGGCCGTCCGGTGGACGAGCTGTTCGCCTCGTTCGAGGACCGGCCGCTGTCGTCGGCGTCGGTGGCCCAGGTCCACGGCTGCGTGCTGCCCGACGGGCGCCAGGCGGTGGTGAAGATCCAGCGGCCCGGGATTCGGCCGACGATGATTTCCGACCTGCGCATCCAGTGGCGCATGATGCGGCTCCTCCAGCGCCTGTCGGGTTTCGCCCGCGACGCCAACGTGACCGGCGCCATCGAGGACCTCCACGAGGTGACCTGCAACGAGTTGAACTTCGTCCTCGAGGCGCAGCGCCAGAGCCGGTTCCGGGACCGTATCTGGGCTTACGGCGACAACGCCGCCGTGACCGCCCCCGAGGTGTACTGGAACTGGTGCGGCCCCAACGTGATCTGCATGGAGCGGCTGTTCGGCGTGCCGATCGACGACTTCGACGCCGTTCGGCGCCGCAACGGCGACGGGAAGCTGTCGATGCGCCGGGGCGTCAAGGTGTGGATGGAGGCGTGCCTGGTGCACGGCCCGTTCCACGGCGACGTCCACGCCGGCAACATCTGGATCCTCGACGACGGCCGGGTGGCGTTTCTCGACTTCGGGATCATGGGCGAGCTGACCGACGACTGGAAGGGGGCCATGCGGGACTTCTTCGAGACGTCGGCCATCGACAACGACTTCACCCGGGTGGCGCGGTCCTACAAGCGGGTCGGGGCCTTCCCGGCCGACGCCGGCAGCGACGAGGACATCGGCGCCAGCATGCAGATGATCTTCGGGCCGATGTTCGACGCCGGCCTCGGCGAGGTCCCCATGGCGTCGCTGCTGGCCGAGATCATCCGCACCATGGGTGCCTGGGCGGGCGGGGCGGGAACGCCGAAGGAGCTGCAGCTGATCCTCAAGCAGCTGCTCTACTTCGAGCGCTACTCCAAGGAGTTCGCCCCCGACTGGCCGATGTTCCGCGACCTGTACCTCATGCGCAACGTCTTCCCCGAGGCGGTGGCCGCCCGGGTCGCCGCCACCGGGGTCACCCTGCCCGATTGACCGCTGCCCGATTGACCGCTGCCCGATTGACCGCTCCCGGATTGACCGATGGCCGACTGACCGGCGCGTACGCTTGAATCCCATGTCCGAGGCGGGCTACCTGACGATCGACGAACTGGCCCAGGCGGCCGGCACGACCGTCCGCAACGTCCGGGTGTATCAGGACCGCGGTCTCCTGGCGCCGCCGGAGCGGCGGGGCCGGCTCGGCCTGTACGGGCCCGACCACCTCCGACGCCTCCGCCTGGTGCTGCGAATGCTGGGCCGGGGCTATCCCCTGGCCGCCATCCGGGAGCTGGTCGAGGCCTGGGAGGAGCAGCGCGACATCGGTTCGGTGCTCGGCCTGGAGGAGGCCATCACCGCTCCCTTCCAGGACGAGGGTCCCCGTCGCCTGTCCGGTGTCCGGTTCCGGGAGCTCCTGGGCGGCGACGAGGTGGCGGCGGCCCGGGCCGTCGAGACCGGCCTGGCCCAGATCGACGGCGACGACGTCATCGTCCGCAACCCGAGGCTGTTCGACCTCGGCGGGGAGCTGATGGGCGAGGGGTTCCCGCCCCGGGCGGTGGTGGAGATGGCAGCCGAGATCGCCGCCACCATGGACCGGGTGGCGCAGATGTGCGTGTCGTTCGTCGACGAGCACCTCTGGCAGGGCTTCCTCGAGGCCGGCATGCCCGCCGCCGACGCCGAGCGCGTCGTGGGCGTGA
>JAUZEX010000842.1 GCA_030838815.1 Actinomycetota bacterium | reverse complement strand
CCATCCGCATGACGAAGATCACCGGCGGGGAGAACGGCCTCGTCGGCGTCCTGCGCTCGGGGCTCGTCTACTGGTGGAGCCCGGCCACGGAGCTGGTGCCGTTCTTCCTCATGGCCGGGCTGCTGCTGGTGCGGCCCCGGGGCCTGTTCGGCGTCGAGGGCGTGTTCGAGTGAGCCGGTTGCGGATCCACCCGATGGCGTTGTTCGCCGCTGCCCTCTACTTCTTCCCCTATGTGGTGGTGGCGGGGGGCAAGAGCACCATCAACGCCAGCGAGTTCCTCATCTGGGCCGTCTTCGCCATGGGTCTCAACCTGTTGTGGGGCCACACCGGCGACCTCAGTTTCGGTCACGGCATGTTCTACGGCTGGGGTGCCTACGCCGCCGGACGCATGTCGCGCCGGGTGGCCTTCGTGCCGCTCGACCTGGCGGTGGCGGCGGTGGTCGCCATGGTCGTCGCCTACCCGCTGGCCAAGATCATCGTGCGCCGGGCGACCGGCATCTACTTCGCCATGATCACCCTGGCCATCGGCGAGATGTTCTACTTCCTCGCCATCCGCATGACGAAGATCACCGGCGGGGAGAACGGCCTCGTCGGCATCCGGCTCGGGAAGCTGGCCGGGATCGACCTCGGCCGGCCGGCCAACTTCTATTACATGACCGCCGCCGTGGCCTTCGTGTGCGTGCTGGCCGCCTGGCGGATCACCCGTTCGCCGTTCGGCCAGGTGTGCCGGTCGATCCAGCAGAACCGGGCCCGGGTGCCGTTCCTCGGGTTCGACCCCGTCCGCTACCGGGAGCGGGCCTTCGTCTACTCGGCCGGGATCTGCGGCGTGGCCGGCGGACTGTCGGCCTTCCTGTTCCGCCAGGTGGCGCCCGACACCCTGCGGTGGACGACCACCGGTGAGGCCGTCCTCATCACGATGATCGGCGGGCTCAACTCGTTCTTCGGCCCCGCCGCCGGAGCCGTGTCGGTGAAGTTCCTCGAAGCGACGCTGATCGCCCGGCCCGAGCGGTGGGCCAAGTTGTACTGGCCCGGGGTGGTCGGGGCCGTCTTCGCCGTCATGGTGCTCGTGGCTCCCAGCGGGCTGGCCGGCGTCGCCCAGCGGGCCAGGGCCGTGGTCCGCAACCGGTTCGCCCCGGGACAGGACACGCCGGGCGCGCCGCCCGGCACGCCGGTTGCGCCGGTCGAGGGGACGGCGGCGTGAGCCCGGGCGAGGAGCCGACCGTGGCGCTGCGCACCGTCGGGATCACCAAGTCGTTCCGGGGCCTCGAGGTCCTCCGGGGCGTCGACCTGACGGTGGCCGCCGGCACGCTCCACTCCGTCATCGGCCCCAACGGCGCGGGCAAGACCACGCTGTTCAACGTGCTGTCGGGAGCGATCCGCCCGACGAGCGGTCGGGTGGAGGTGCGGGGCCGCGACGTCACCGGCCTCGCCCCCCACCAGCTCACCCGCCTCGGGCTCAGCCGGTCGTTCCAGGTGACGTCGGTCTTCCCCGGCCTCACCGTGGAGGAGAACCTGGCCGTGGCGGCCATGGCCGGTCAGCCCCACGACAGCGGCATTCTCCGCCGCCCCCGGTGGACGGGGGCCGTGGCGGCCCGGGTCGAGGAGCTCCTCGACCAGCTGGGGCTCACCGGGATGCGCCGCCTCGAGGCCGGCGTCCTCAGCCACGGCGACCAGCGCCGCCTGGATCTGGGGCTGACGCTGGCGTCGGAGCCGTCCATCATCCTTCTCGACGAGCCGACCGCCGGCATGACCCGCACCGAGGCCCACCAGACGATGGGGACGCTGGAGCGGGTCCTCGGCGGGCGCACCATCGTGCTGGTGGAGCACGACATGGACCTCGTCATGCGGATCTCGGCCCGGGTGTCGGTGCTGCACCGGGGCATCCTGATCGCCGACGGGCCGCCGGAGGAGGTGCGGGAGAACCCCGAGGTACGGGAGGCGTACCTCGTCGGGGTGGGCCGGGAATGATCCTCCAGCTCGAGGGGCTCGAGGTCTGCTACGGCAAGAGCACCGCGATCCACGGCATCGACCTCGAGGTGGCCGAGGGCGAGGTGGCCGCCCTGCTCGGCCGCAACGGTTCCGGTCGGAGCACCACGCTCAAGGCGATCATGGGCCTCGTCCCGCCCAAGGCGGGCCGGGTCTGTTTCGCCGGCGCCGACATCGCCGGCTGGCCGCCGTACCGGACGGCCCGGGCCGGGATCGCCTACGTCCCCGAGGAGCGGCGGGTGTTCGCCAACCTGTCCGTGGCCGAGAACCTGGCCCTGGCCGCCATGCGGGGCCGCCCCGGCTACTGGAACCCGGCCCGGATCGGCGAGATCTTCCCCATCCTCACCGAGCGGGCCCGCCAGCCGGCCCGCACCCTGTCGGGCGGCCAGCAGCAGATGCTGGCCATCGGCCGGGCCCTGGCCGCCAACCCGGGCCTCATCCTGCTCGACGAACCGCTCGAAGGACTGGCGCCGTCCGTGGCCCTCAACGTGGAGGACGCCATCCTGGCCCTCAAGGAGCGGGGGACGACGATGCTCCTCGTCGAGCACAACTCCGAGATGGCACTGCGGGTGGCCGACCGGGCCTCGATCCTGGAGCTCGGCACGGTGGTGGCGTCGGGGACGGCGGCCGAACTGTCGGCCGATACCGCCCTGGTGCACCGTTACCTCGCGGTTTGACCGCATTCTCGGCAGTCGGTGCCAGTTTGACCGCTGGGGCTGCGGGTACGCGCGGAGAGAGGGCCGGCGACGACGCTCGGGGGCCTCACCTGCCTCCCCCGCCGGCCATCGCGTCCTCAATCCCCCCGAAAGGAGCCATCATGCGTCGAACCATTCTTTCCGCGGCTGCTCCGGCGTGCCTCCTCATTGGTCTCACCCCCGTCGCCGCCGCGGCCGACGCCGCCCCGGCGGGCAACGCCAGCGCCACCGCGGCCCAGGTCACCAACCTGGTGGGAATTTCCACCACCGGCGCCACGGCCGATCCCAACCAGGCCGGCGCCCACGCCGCCGTCATCAACCTCGGGGGCCAGCCGGCGCTCGGCACCGGCGGCGCCCAGACCACCGAGGGCCAGAGTGGGGGCGCCCTGCTCGACACCGGGACCGCCCTTCCGGCCCAGGTGCAGGTCGCACCGTGGCACGCCGCGGCCAAGGGCTCCCCGTCGTCGGCCAAGCGCTCCTCCCGGGCGTCGGCCGCCCTGGCCCGGCTCGAGGCGCCCGGCCTGGCCAAGCTCGGCGTGCTGGCCTCCGATGCCCAGGCCGACCACCAGACGTCGCAGAGCACGGCGCTGAGCACCTCCGACGCCGTCGACCTGAGCCTCGGCGACATCGCCCGGATCGTGCTGCTCCACTCCGAGGTCGGCTCCAGCGGCAAGGGCCACTCCTACCTGGTCGGGCTGAGCGGCACCCAGATCGGCACCGACGACCAGCTCGGCAAGGGCTGCGCCCTCGACGCCTCCGGCGTGGCGTCGCTCAGCTGCCTGACCGCCTCGGGCGGCGTGGCCAACAACATCACCAGCGGCGCGGCCGAGATCATCGGCGTGAAGACGGCCCTGGGCCTCGACCCGGTCAGCGCCTTCACCACCGCGGCCAGCTCGGGGACGGGGACCCCGTCGATCCTCCCGTCGGTGGCCGCCACCCTGCCCAGCATCGACACGTCCCGGGCCTTGAGCCCCGCCGCCGCCCCGACGACCGCGAACGCCGCCGCGCTGCCGCGGACGGGCGTGGCCGCCCTCTCGATGGCCGTCTCGGCGCTGGCGGCCCTGCTGTCGGGGCTGGGCCTGCGCCTGCTCGGCCGGCGCCGGGTCGCCGCCTGACGAGATCCGCGCCTGCCGGAATCTGCGCCTGACCGAATCCCGCCTGACGGAATCCCGCCTGACGGAATCCGTCGCGCCGGACGCATCACCGGGGCATCGGCTGGGTATGTCATCCAGCCGATGCCCCACGTTCTGCTGATCGAAGACGACGCCCGCATCCGGGAGATCGTCGAGCGTGGTCTCGGGTCGCGGGAGTTCGTCGTGACCTCGGCGGAGGACGGGCCGTCGGGGCTGGACCTGGCCCGGAAGCTCGACGTCGACGTGGTCCTGCTCGACCTGATGCTGCCCGGCCTGTCGGGGCTCGAGGTGCTGGAGGGCATCCGCCTGGCCAAGCCCCGGCTGCCGGTGGTGGCGCTCACCGCCCTCGACGACACCCGCTCCAAGGTCGCCGGCCTCGACGCCGGCGCCGACGACTACCTGACGAAGCCGTTCTCGCTCGAGGAGCTGGCCGCCCGGGTCCGGGCCCGGATCCGCGCCCGGGGGGAGGAGGCCGGCGCGCTCAAAGCCGGGCCGCTGACCGTCGATCCGGTCGCCCACCGGGCGGTGCTGGGCGGCCGTGAGGTACCGCTGTCGGCCCGCGAGCTGGCCCTGCTGGCCGCCTTCGTGCGCAACACCGGGCAGGTGCTGTCGCGCTCCCAGCTGCTGGACATGGTGTGGGACATCAACTTCGACCCCGGCTCCAACGTCGTCGAGGTCTACGTCGCCGCCCTGCGCCGCAAGCTCGGCGCCGGGTGGATCGACACCGTCCGGGGCCTCGGTTACCGGTTCTCGGCGCCGGTCGAGACGGCCGACGCCGCCTCGTGAGGGCGGCGATCCTGAGGGCCGGATCGTGAAGGTCGCCGCCGCCGTCCTCGGCGTATCCCTGCTGTTCTTCCTCGGCGTGCTGACGGGGGCGGGCCGCCGCGGGTCGGTCGCGCCGCCCGGGACGATCACGCTCGGAGTGGTGCAACCGGGCAACCCGTCGAACCCGGCCGGCGGGGGGCCGTCGTCGCCGTCACCGCCCGCGTCCCCGGCCGGCAAGGCGGGCAGGGCCACGACGACCACGCAGCCGGCGCCGGCTTCCACTCCCACCACCGCCTCGAACCCGTCCAGCGCCGCCGGTTCGGGCGGCTCCGGCCCCGCCGGCTCGTCCGACACCGGCTCCGCAGGGACCTCGCCCACGGGACCGTCGGGTGAGACCACGACGGCCACCGGGCCCGCCGAGCCGTCCACCACCTCGAGCACCGCCCCGCCCGGGCAGGTGCAGCCGGTCGACAACCAGGTCGACTGCGCCCAGACCGGCAAGCGGGGCAAGGGGCACCGCACCCCGTGCCCGTCCGCCACCACGACGACGTCGGCGACGCCGAACGGGAACTGGTCGGGTGGCGGCGGGCACTGAGCGGCGGCGGCGGGCCGTCAGCCAGCCCACCCGGCTGACGGTCATCGCCGCCCTGCTGGTGGCGGCGACGGTGCTGGTCGTGGCCGGCGTCGCCGCCCGGCTGATGCGCGACGACCTCGGTGCTTCGCTCGACCGACGGCTCGGATCGGCCGCCACCTCCTTCCGGGAGGGTCCGGCCAGCCGGGTGGCGGACCCGGCCCAGCTGACGGCGGAGGCCCGGCGGTGGCTGGCCGTGCAGGCCCACGCTGAGGACGAGGTCATCGCCGTACGGACCGCAGGCGGCGACGTCCTCTCCACCAGCGGCGGGCTCGACCTCGGCGCCGTCGGCCGCGGCGATGAGCTGCTGGCCGCCACCACCGCAAAATGGTGGACCGTCCCCGGCCCGAACGGCACCGGGCACCTGCGGGCGCTGACCGTGCCGCTCGTGCGGCGGGGACAGCCGAGCGGAACCCTCCTCGTCGCGGCCACGACGACCGGGGTGGAGCGGACCGTCGACCACCTCCTGTCCGCCGTGGCCTGGGCCAGCGGCCTGGGGCTGGCGTTCGCGGTGGCGCTGGCGTTCGTCTCCGTCCGCAAGACGCTGCAGCCGCTGAGCCGCATGGCAGCCGAGATCGACGCCATCGAACCGAGGGGCGCGTTGCCCGACTGCCTCGCCGCCACCGTCGACGCCCCGGCCGACGAGGTGGGCCGGGTGGCCGACGCCTTCGACAGCCTCCTGGTCCGCATCGACGAGGCCATCGCCTCCCAGCGGCGCTTCATCTCCGACGCCTCCCATGAGTTGCGGACCCCGCTCACCGTGGCCCGCGGCCAGTTGGAGCTGGTCGGCCGGCTCGACGACCCCGAAGCCGACCGGTCCGTCCGGCTGGCGCTGGAGGAGCTGGACCGCATCGGCTCCACGGTCGAGGAACTGCTCCTCCTGGCCCGCCTCGACGAGGGTCTCCCCCTGGCCCGGGAGGCGGTCGAGGCAGATCTCACCCTGCGGGAAGCGGCGTTGCGGGGCATGCTGCTGGGGCAGGGCGACATCGTCGTCGACGCCCCCGAGGGGCTGTCGGTGATCGCCGACCCCGACCGGCTCCTCCAGGTCGTGTCGAACCTCACCGGCAACGCCCTGCGCCACGGCGGCCCCGGCGTCACCGTCACGCTGTCCGCCCGCCCCGAACCGGCCCGCCCCCAACCGGCCCGCCCCGACCCGGCCCGCCCCGACCCGGCCCGTGCCGTCACGATCGATGTCGCCGACACCGGTCCCGGCATCCCCGCCGCCGACCTGTCCCACGTCTTCGACCGCTTCTACCGGGGTTCCGCCGCCCGGCGGGGCGTCCCCGGTGGCGCCGGCCTCGGGCTCGCCATCGTGGCCTCCCTGGTCGAGGCGATGGGCGGCACGATCTCGGTCAGCTCCAGGGTCGGCGAGGGCACGACCTTCTCGATCCGCCTCCCGGCGGCGGACGCGGCACCGCCGGCGCCCGGAGGCGCCGGCGGTGGTCCCGGAGAGGTGGGAGAGCAGCCCTCCGGAGCAGGGGCCGATCTGAGGGTCAGCGGTACACGCGGCGGGTGACGCTCCGGCGGACGGGCACCTCGTCGTCGACCACGACGTCCCGGCGGCCGACGACGTCGTCGTCCCGGCGGATCGCCCGCGGCGTCCAGCTGTCCCACAGGACCAGCGAGAACAACATGCCCAGCAGACCGACGACCATCAGGATCACGCCGATGGTGTCGAGATCGACGCCGTTCACCGGGGTGTTGATGGCGAAGGTCAGGATGGCGCCGACGGCGAGGAAGAAGAGACTGACTCCGGTAGCCATGGTGGCCTCCTTCTCAGAGATCGGATCGTTGCGATGTCTGAGTTCTTTCCTGGCGTCTGAAGGCGTGGTGAGCGGAACATGAAAATTCCCTCATCGGGCATATCTCCCGCCGGACCTTGACCTCAAGGAAACTTGAGGTCTTAACCTCGCCGGTAGGTCCTGCCGATAGAGGCAGGGACGCGACGAATACGGCGGAAGGTGCAGCGCGAGATGGATATGGGATTCAGCCACTGGATGGCGCTGGAGAGCGCCATGCACGGCGAGCGCACGAAGCGCTCGTTCAGCCGGGCGACGCTGCGCCGCATCGTGGCCTTCGCCCGGCCGCACCGCAAGGCGCTGATCGCCTTCCTGATCCTGTCGGTCATCTCCGCCGTGCTGGCGGTGGCGACCCCGGTGCTGGCCGGCTGGGTCGTCGACGACATCATCAAGCACAAGGCCGAAGGGCGGGTGCTGTTCCTGGCCGGGCTCATCGCCGGCGTGGCCGTCCTCGACGCCGTGGTCGGCGTCGCCGAGCGGTGGCAGTCGTCCCGCATCGGCGAGGGGCTCATCCTCGACCTCCGCCGGGCCGTCTTCGGTCACATCCAGCGGATGCCGGTGGCTTTCTTCACCCGCACCCGCACCGGGGCTCTGGTCAGCCGGCTCAACAACGACGTGATCGGCGCCCAGCGGGCCTTCACGTGGACCCTGTCCGGCGTTGTCTCCAACGTCATCACCCTGTTCCTCACCCTGGTCGTGATGCTGCGCCTGTCGTGGTCGATCACCCTGCTGTCGCTGATCCTGCTGCCCCTGTTCGTCATTCCGGCCAAGCGGATGGGTGCCCGTCTCGCCCACCTGCAGCGGGAGGCGGCCGACCACAACGCCGCCATGACGACCCAGATGACCGAGCGGTTCTCCGCTCCCGGCGCCACGCTCGTCAAGCTGTTCGGCCGTCCCGCCCGGGAGGAGGCCGAGTTCGGCGCCCGGGCCGAGCGGGTGGCCGAGATCGGTGTCCGCACCGCCATGGGCCAGTGGATCTTCCTCACCGCCCTGTCCCTGGTGCTGCTCCCGGTGTTCGTGGTGCCGGCCCGGCGCATGGGCGGCCGGTTGGCCAAGCTCGACCGGGAGGCGGCCGACCACAACGCGGCGATGACCACCCAGATGACCGAGCG
>JAUZEX010000829.1 GCA_030838815.1 Actinomycetota bacterium | reverse complement strand
AGAACCTGCTCTCGAACGCCTTCAAGTTCACCAGTTCGGGGACCATCACGTTGCGCATCGACGCCGCGCCGCCCGGCGTGGTCTTCGTCAACGACCTGCTCGTCCAGGCGGAGCGGGTGGTCGCCTTCGCCGTGTCCGACACCGGGATCGGCATCCCGTCCGACAAGCTGCGGCTCATCTTCGAGGCGTTCCAGCAGGCCGACGGGACGACCAGCCGCAAGTACGGCGGCACGGGCCTCGGCCTGTCCATCAGCCGGGAGATCTCCCGGCTGCTTGGCGGCGAGATCCACGTGCAGAGCACGGTGGGCGAGGGCAGCACCTTCACCCTGTACCTCCCCGCCGTGTACCGCAGCCCCGATGCCGGCCAGACCCGCTTCGGCCCTGGGGCGCCGTTCCCCAATCTGTCCCTCGTCTCGCCGATCCTGTCCGGCGCCGCCGGCGAGCGCGGAGCCGACGACAGCGGTGACATCAAATCCGGTGACCGGGTGCTCCTCGCCATCGAGGGCGACGTGGAACTCGGCGGTACCGTGCTGGAGGTCGGGAGGAGGGGCGGCTTCAAGGTCGTCCTCTCCCACACGATGGACGGCGGACTGACCCTGGCCCGCGACCTCCGGCCCGACGCCATCGTCGTCGACCTGCCGGCGGGCGGAAGCGTCCTGGCCGTGCTGGCCCATCTCAAGGGATCGGCGGAGACGCGCCACCTGCCGGTCTTCGTCATCAGCCGGGCCAGCGACCGGTCGGCGGCGTTGCGGAGCGGGGCGGTGGGATGCCTGGAGGGGCCGGTCAGCGCCGAAGGCCTGGCCGATGCCGTGGCCACACTCGCCGCCTTCATTGAACGGGGACCGAAGTCGCTCCTCGTCGTCGAGGACGACGAGGTCGAGCGCGCCAGCATCGTCGAGCTCGTGGGCCGGGGCGACGACGTCGTGGTCACCGCGGTGGGCTCGTCAGAGGACGCCGAGACCGAACTCGAGCAGAACCGCTTCGACTGCATGGTCCTCGACCTGAAGCTCCCCAACGCCACGGGGTTCGCGCTGCTCGAAAGCCTCAAGGCCGATCCCCGATATGGCTCGCTGCCGGTGATCATCTACACCGGCAAGGACCTGACCCGCCGGGAGGAGACCAGGCTCAAGAAGTACGCCGACAGCATCATCGTCAAGACGGTCGGCTCGCCCGAGCGGCTCCTCGACGAGACGGCGCTGTACCTCCATCGCGCCCACACCGACCTGCCCGACGAGGGGCGCCGGACGATCGATCAGCTCTACAGCACCGACGTGCTCTTCAAGGGCCGGCGGGTCCTCATCGTCGACGATGACGTCCGCAACGTCTTCGCCCTGACCAGCGCCCTCGAGAGCCGCGGGATCGAGGTGCTCTACGCCGAGAACGGCCGGGACAGCCTGTCCGTCCTGGCCGAGAACGCCGACGTCGATCTCGTCCTGATGGACATCATGATGCCGGAGATGGACGGGTACGAGACGATGGCCGCCCTCCGCCAGATGCCGCAGTTCCGGCGGCTGCCGGTCATCGCCCTCACGGCCAAGGCGATGGAGGAGGACCGGGAGCAGAGCGTTACCGCCGGGGCGTCCGACTACATCACCAAACCGGTGAACATCGACCAGCTGATGTCGCTCATGCAGGTCTGGTTGCACCGATGACCTCGATGGCCACGACCGCGCCGGCCCGCGCCGTGGCCGTCGAAGTCGAGGCTCTCGAGGTCGATCTCGTCCTCGAGGGGATCTACCGCGGCTACGGCCTGGACTTCCGGAACTACGCCCGCGAATCCGTTCGGCGAAGGCTGCTGCGGCGGGCCCAGGGCGAAGGAGTGGCCAGCATCTCGGCCCTCCAGGAGCGCGTCCTCCACGACCCGCGGTGCATGGCCCGGCTGCTGGCCGACCTGTCCGTCAACGTCACCTCGATGTTCCGCGACCCCGCCTTCTACCAGACCTTCCGGGCCAGGGTCGTCCCGCAGTTGGCGACGTACCCGTTCATCCGCATCTGGAGTGCGGGCTGTTCGACCGGCGAGGAGGCCTATTCGATCGCCATCGTGATGCGGGAGGCGGGGCTCTACGAGCGCACCCGCATCTATGCCACCGACATCAACGGCGACGTGCTCGAACACGCCCGCCGGGGCGAGTTCACCATCGAGAAGATGAAGGACTACACCGCCAACTACATCGCCGCGGGAGGATCCCGGTCGTTCTCGGAGTACTACACCGCCGGTTCGGACACCGTCCGGTTCGATCCGACCCTGGCCGACAACATGGTCTTCGCCCGGCACAACCTGGTCTCGGACCGGTCCTTCAACGAGTTCAACGTGATCCTGTGCCGCAATGTGCTCATCTATTTCGCCCCGTCCCTCCAGGACGAGGTCAACCGCCTGCTGTACGAGAGTCTGGCGATCTTCGGGGTGCTCGGCCTGGGTCGGAGGGAGTCGTTGAAATCGCCGGGCCTCGAGCGGAGGTACGAGCGGCTGGACCCGGTCGAGAGGCTGTTCCGAAGGACGACGTGATGAGCGAGCCCGCCAGCATCCTCCTCGTCGATGACCGTCCCGAGAACCTGGTCGTCCTCGAGGAGATCCTCCGCCCATTGGGCCATACGCTCGTCACGGCCCGCTCCGGCGACGAGGCGCTGAGGCATCTTCTCCACCAGGACTTTGCCGTCATCCTCCTCGACGTGCAGATGCCGGGTCTCGACGGCTTCGCCACCGCCACGCACATCAAGGAGCGGGAGAAGACCCGGCACATCCCGATCATCTTCCTGACCGCCATCAACCGGGACCCGCAGCAGGCGATGCGGGGATATTCGGCGGGCGCCGTCGACTACCTGGCCAAGCCGTTCGACCCCTGGGTGCTGACCTCGAAGGTGGCCGTGTTCGTCGATCTCTACCGGGAGCGCAAGCGGGCGCAGGCGGCCGAGATGGCCCTCCAGCACCAGGCCTTCCATGACGGGCTCACCGATCTTCCCAACCGGGCGCTGCTCTCCGACCGTCTCAGTCACGCCCTCGCCCGGGGTCAACGGCACTCGACGAAGACGGCCATCCTGTTCCTCGACCTCGACCGATTCAAAGGCGTCAACGACAGCCTCGGCCACGCCGCCGGCGACGAGCTCATCGTCGCCGTGGCCGACCGGCTCCGATCAGTGGTCCGCCCGGACGACACCGTCGCCCGCTTCGGGGGCGACGAGTTCGTGATCCTCTGCGAGGAACTGGACCATGAATGGGAGGCAGTGGCGATCGCCGAACGGATCGCCGAAACGCTGGCGTTGCCCTTCCACGTCGGCGATCGTCCCGTCGTCGTCAGCGCCAGCATCGGCTTGGCCTTCGCCTCCTCGGCGACCGAAACGGCGGATTCCCTGCTGCGAGCCGCCGACTGCGCCATGTACCGGGCCAAGGACCTCGGCCGTGACCGCATCGAGCTGTTCGACGACGACATGCGGGCCCGGGCGCTCGCCCGTCTCGAAACCGAGAACGACCTCCGCGGGGCGATCGACGCCGGTCAACTCGAGGTGTACTACCAGCCGGTGGTGGAACTGCCCGGCGGGGCGGTCAACGGCGTCGAGGCACTGGTGCGCTGGCAGCACCCCCGCCGGGGTCTGCTCCCGCCCTCGCAGTTCGTCGGCCTGGCCGAGGAGAGCGGCCTCATCCTTCCGATCGGTGCCCTCGTCCTGACCGAGGCCTGCCGCCAGGTGGCGCTCTGGAACGACGGCCACCCCGGGAGGACCCCATTGACCGTGGCGGTGAACCTGTCGGCCCACCAGCTCGTCTTCCCTGGCCTGCGTGACATCGTCGCCCAAGCCCTCCTCGACAGCGCCCTGGACCCGAGCTTGCTCCATCTCGAGATCACCGAAACGGTGCTGATGGAGGACGTCGGCTCATGCGGGACGGCCCTGGATTCCCTCAAGGCTCTCGGGGTGCGGCTGGCGGTGGACGATTTCGGGACCGGATATTCGTCGCTCCTCTACCTCCGGAGGTTCCCCGTCGACATCCTGAAGGTCGACCGGTCCTTCGTGGCCGGGCTCGGGAAGAGCCCCGCCGACAGCGCCATCGTGGCGGGCGTTGTGGGGCTGGCCCACGCCCTTGGCCTGGTAGCCGTGGCTGAAGGTGTCGAGACGACGGAGCAGGCGGACGGTCTCGCCAGACTCGGATGCAAGCTCGCCCAGGGGTACCTGTGGAGCTGCCCGGTGCCCATCGAGTGCCTCTGGCAATGGCTCGACGGCCCCGGACTCGCCAACGCCGGCCCCACGCTAGGAGTCCCGGCGAACGCTCCGAAAC
>JAUZEX010000818.1 GCA_030838815.1 Actinomycetota bacterium | reverse complement strand
TGTCGGGGCGGCGGGTGGCGTTGCTCGGCGTGAGCGTGCGGTAGCCGACCACGCCGAGCCGGTCGGCCATGGGCTTGGCCTGGTTGTTCTTGCCGGTGGCGTTGAGGACCAGCACGGCCAGGTCGGCCGGCGCCCGGGGCCCGGCGGGGGCGGAGGCGGCGGTCGTCGTGGTGGTCTCGGAGGGCGCGGCCGGCGTGCCCACGGCCGGCGGTTGCCCCCCGGCGGCGGCGTCGGTGCTGGCGTCGCTCCACTGGAGGAGGACGATGCCGATGGCCAGCGCCACGGCGATGAGACCCGTCCCCCGGGCGAAGGCGCCGAGGATCGAGCGCGTGAACGAGGCGCCGGCGGCGGCCGTGCGGCGGCGGCCGGGGTCGGGCCCGCCCGGGGCCGGAGGGTCGGTCACCGGGATTCGGACCCTCCGTACTGGCGGTCGAAACGGGCCCGCCGGCGCCGGTCGCGGTGGCGCCGGAGGCGCTTGACGACGAGCGGGTCGTAGGCAGCCACGCCCGGCTCGTCGAGCACGTCGTTGAGCAGCTGGTAGTACCGGGAGTCCGACATACCGAACCGGTCGCGGATGGCCTGGGCCTTCGTGCCGGGTAGGGCACGCCAGGTCCGCTCGAAGTCGATGATGTCGCGGCTCCGCTGCGAGAGCTCCATCAAGATTCTGATCCTCGACTGAAGGTAAGCCCAGGTCAACGACCTCGCAGCGTGGCCGAGGGCCCGCCGGTCGATGACGGCTGACAGATCAGGCAGTAATGCCACGTTACGCACTGGCACTGAGTGCCGTTTTTTCTCGGCGCGCCAGGCGCCGCGAGCCCGACGGGACGGGCCTGGAGGCCGATCCGGCCGGTCTCGGCCCGAGTCGCATGGACCGCTTTAGGCTTCGGAGCTATTTGAATCAATTTCGCCCACTCCCATATAGGTTAATCGGAAAGTGAGCTAGATGACGAAGGTGTGAAGAAGCCCGAATCGGGGCGCCGTCCGGGCCGGGCCCAGGGCGCGCTCGAGCCCCGGAGGGAGAGCGGGAGACAGAGCCCGAGGTGGGATTCGAACCCACGACCTGACGCTTACAAGGCGCCTGCTCTGACCATCTGAGCTACTCGGGCCGGCGGCCAGAGGCTAACCCGCGCCAAGGCGAGGGGCCCCCGAAGGGGCCCCTCAAAAGCTCCTGACGAACGGGAAAGGGCTGGTCAGGCGACGTCTTCGGCGGCGGCGCGCTCGGCGAGGTGGACGTCGAGCTTGCGCTTGATCCGCTGGAGGGCGTTGTCGATCGACTTCACATGCCGGCCGAGGACCTCAGCGATCTCCTGGTACGACTTGCCCTCGACGTAGAGGCGCAGGACCTCGACCTCGAGCTTGCTGAGCATCTCGCTCATCATCCGGCGCATGGACCGGAGGTCCTCCATCGAGATGATGAACTCGATGGGGTCGATCAGGCCCTTCGCCTCCAGGACCTCCTCCACGGTGCCGCTGCCGTTCTCCTCGCCGGGGCGGGTGCCGGACAGCGACAGGTAGGAGTTGAGGGGCTGGTGCTTCTGGCGGGTGGCGGTCTTGATGGCGGTGATGATCTGCCGGGTGATGCAGAGCTCGGCGAAGGCCCGGAAGGAAGCCTGCCGGTCGGGTCGGAAGTCACGCACGGCCTTGAACAGGCCGATCATCCCCTCCTGCTCGATGTCGTCGGAGTCGGCCCCGATCAGGAAGTAGCCCCGGGCCTTGGCCCGGGTGAAGCGCCGGTAGCGCTGCAGCAGCACGTCCAGGGAGTCGTTGTCTCCCCCCTGGAAACGGGCGACCAGCTCGTCGTCACTCAGTTCGGCGAGAGCGGCACTACCCAGACGCATCGACATCGACATGTAGCAACTCCTACGGGGATGTGTCGGAACCGTGACCAGGAAGTGCGGTCGGACTAGTTCTTTGTAAGGGACCCCCGTTGAAGAGTCAATAGCGCAGCCTTAAGAGCCCAGGAGTTCGCTCCTTTTTGCGGTCCTCAAATTCGGACATTTCCCGACATTCTCCCCGGAAGGCGCAGCATCGGGGAACCAGCACCGATTCCCGGGGCTAGTCCGAGGGACTAGACACCCTCCGTGGTGGCGGACCGGCGGTGGCGCGCCACCTCGTAGGCGGCGAGACCGGCCGCCGTGGCCACGTTCAGTGAAGAGAGGCGTCCGAGCATCGGGATCTGGACGAGGACGTCGCACCGCTCGCGGGCCAGGCGGGACAGTCCGCGGCCCTCCGCGCCCAGCACCAGGACCACCGGTTCGGTGGCCAGATCGAGTGAGAACAGGTCGCCGGGGCCCCGCTCGTCGAGGCCGACGGCCCACACGCCGGCCCGCCGAGCCCGCTCGAGCAGGGCCGGGATCCCGGACACCAGGGCGAGCGGCAGGTGCTCGACCGCCCCCGCGGCGGCCTTGGTGACCGCCGGCGTGACGTGGACGGAGCGCCGCCGGGGCAGGAACACGCCCGTGGCGCCGGCGCCCTCGGCCGTCCGCAGGATCGCCCCCAGGTTGCGGGGATCGGTCACGCCGTCGAGGGCCACCAGGAACGCCTTCGGATCGGCCAGGAGTTCGTCGTCGACGGCCAGCGGCAGCGGGTCGCCCCGGGCGATCACGCCCTGGGCGGCATCGGTCCGGGACAGCTGGTCGATCTTCGGGGTCATGCGGACGGGCACCCCGGCCCGCTCGGCCAGCCGGATGATCTCGTCGAGGACGGGCGCCGGCTCGAGGGCGCCGTCCATCCACACCTCCCGGATGCGCCGCCGGCCGGCCAGGAGCGCCTCCCGGACGGCCCGCCGCCCCTCGATCTGCTCGCCGCCGGCCCCCTTGTCCCGATCCGCACCGCGCTCTGCGGACGGCGGCCGGTCCCCGGCCAGCCCGCGACCTTCCCCGCCGACCCGGAACCGCTCGGCGCCCCGGAACCGCTCGGGCCCGCCGCCCCGGCGCGGGGCCCCCTCGCGGGGCGCTTCACCCCGCCGCCCGCCGGCCCCGTCACGGGCCTTGCCGACGCCGTCGCGCTTGCCGGCCCCGTCGCGGGGCTTGCCGGCGCCGTCACGGGGCTTGCCGGCGCCGTCGCGCTTGCCGGCGCCGTCACGGGGCCGATCAGGCCGCCCGGACCCGCCGGACCCTCTCCCCAGACCCTTGCCCGACCCGGCGGTCGAGCCCGTGCGATCGGGCGGGCCACCCCGTTTCGACGATCCTCCCCGTTTCCCCGGCTGATCCCGTTTCGGGCTCACGCCCGGTGCCAGGTGGTGCCGCTCGGGCCGTCCTCGAGGGTGACGCCGCGGGTCGCCAGGTCGGCCCGGATGCGGTCGGCCTCGCCGAAGTCCTTCGCCGCCCGGGCGGCGTTGCGGGCCTCGACCAGGCCGTTGATCTCGTCGTCGCCCTCGCCGGCCACCGAGCCGTCGTCGAGGTCGAGGCCCAGCCCGCCGGTGAGGGCGTGGACGGTCGACACCAGGCGCCCGGCCTCGGTCCCGCCGCCGGCGTCGATGGCCAGGTTGCCCTTGCGCACCGCCTCGTAGATGGCGGCCAGGGCGGCCGGCATGTTGAAGTCGTCGTCGAGGGCGGCCTCGAAGGCGGCCACGGTGCCGGGGTCCAGATCCTTCGGGTCGAGGCGTTCCACGCCGGCGGTGCGGGCCCGCCGGGCCAGGGCGTCGAGCGTGGCCAGCGACCGGGCGGCGACGGCGACGTTCTCCGGCGCCATCTCCATGTTCGACCGGTAATGCGTCTGGAGCACCAGGAGCCGCAACGGCCGGGGGCCGTGGGAGTCGACGGCCTCCTCCAGGGTGGTGAAGTTGCCCAGCGAGCGGGCCATCTTCTCCCCCCCGACGTTGACCATCGCGTTGTGGAGCCAGTAACGGGCGAAGCACTGGCCGGCGCCCTCCGACTGGGCCCGCTCGTTCTCGTGGTGGGGGAAGACGAGGTCGACCCCCCCGCCGTGGATGTCGAAGCCCTCCCCGAGCAGCCCCACCGACATGGCGGAGCATTCGATGTGCCATCCCGGGCGCCCCGGTCCCCAGGCCGACTCCCACGACGGCTCGCCGGGCTTGGCCGCCTTCCAGAGGGCGAAGTCGACCGGAGACTGCTTGCGCTCGTCGACCTCCACCCGGGCCCCGGCCGACTCCAGCAGGTCGTCGAGCCGGCGGTGGGACAGGGCGCCGTAATCGGGGAAGCTCTCGACCGAGAAGTACACGCCCGACTCCGTGGCGTAGGCCCGCCCCGACGCCACCAGCGTCGCCACCAGGTCGAGCATCTGGGGGATGTAGGCGGTGGCGTGCGGCACCTCGTGGGGTCGCTTGATCCCGAGGCGGTCGAGCTGGGCCCAGTGGATGGCCTCGTAGTGGGCGGCCACCTCCGGCTCGGTGCTGCCCTGGGCGCGGGCCTTCTTGATGATCTTGTCGTCGACGTCGGTGACGTTGCTGACGTGCGTCACGTCGAAGCCCCGCCACTCCAGCGCCCGCCGGATGGCATCGAACGACAGCGAGCTCCGGGCGTGGCCGACGTGAGGAACGTCGTAGACCGTGGGGCCGCAGATGTAGAGCGAGATCTTCCCGGGCTCCCGGGGCTCGAGCGCGACCTTGTCAGCCGAGAGCGTGTCGTGAACCTGCATCGGAAGGCAGGCTACCGGCCGCCCGCCCGGAATTACGGCTTGGTGAGCGCCTCGTCGAGCTTGGCCTCGGCCTCTTCCTCCGTCACGCCGATGGCGAAGGTCAACTCGGAGACGAGGATCTGGCGGGCCTTGGTCAGCATCCGCTTCTCGCCCGCCGACAGGCCCTTGTCCTTGTCGCGGATCGAGAGGTTCCGGACGACTTCCGCCACCTGATAGATGTCGCCGCTCTTCAACTTCTCGACGTGGTTCTTGAACCGCCGAGACCAGTTGGTCGGCATGCGCGCTTCCTTCTTGCGAAGGACGGCGAACACCTCTTCGACCTCTTCGTCGTTGATGACTTCGCGGAGCCCGACTTCTTCGACATTGTCGGCCGGGACCATGAGGGTCAGGTCGCCGTACGCCAGCTTGAGCACGAGGTAATCCCGTGTCTCCCCGAAGACTTCTCGCTTCTCGCGACGCTCAACGATGGCGGCGCCATGGTGCGGATAAACGACCTTGTCGCCGACGTCAAACAGCATTAGCACTCTCCCAGGTGGCCCAATCCGGGGCAACCTCAAGGGTACGGCAGGAACGGCACCTGAACAACTTGAACGAGCACCTGTTTAATGAGGTGGACAAAGCCGACATTTACGGCTCGGGGGCGGGCCGGAAAACGCGATCGGTGACCACAGTTATACCCAACGTAGCCCGGGTCATGCTCATCAAATTTGGCCCAAACCGTTTACTCGAGCAGGAAGCCAAGGCAACGGCGCCAGGCGTCGGCGGCATCGTCGGGCCGGTGGACGGGCCGGTCGGGGTCGTGGGCGAAGGCGTGGTCGGCCCCGGGATAGACGACGACCTTGTGATCGGGTCGGCCCGTCCAGGCGTTGCGCAGAGCCTCGACGTCGGCCGGCGGGATGAGCGGGTCCACCTCACCGAACA
>JAUZEX010000801.1 GCA_030838815.1 Actinomycetota bacterium | reverse complement strand
CCCCACCAGAACAGGTCCTGCCCGTCGACGATCAGGACCCGGGCGCCGGGCATCGCCTCGGCCACCTCGGCCTCGTGGCGCTCCTTGAAGGGGTAGGGCTCCGTCGGCAGCAGCACCAGGTCGGGCTTGCGGCCGGCGGCCTCGGCCAGCTCCACCGTCGGGTACCGCACCCCCTGGCCGGTGAAGACGTTGAAGCAACCGAGGAGTTGCAGCAGCGAAGAGCCGGAGGTGTCGCCGGCCAGGGTCATCCACGGCCGGCGCCATACCGGCACGAAGGCGCGCCGGGGTTCACCGGTGCGCCGGCGGCGGCGCTCCTCGAGCCAGGTCACCCAGGCCGCCGGCCCGAACGGGTCGGGGATGTCGGCGCCGACGACCCCGGCCAGGGCGGCCACCGCCGGGCCGACCTCGGCCACCGACCGGGGCGACATCTCGTGGATTGCCAAGCCGAGCTTCCGGAGCCGGTCGACGTCGTCGAAGCGGTTCTCCTCGTCGTTGACGACGACGAGATCGGGCTTGAGCAACGAGATCCGGGCGATCTCGGGATCCTTCGTGCCGCCGACGGTCGCGATGGCGGGCTGCTCGCAGAAGCGGGTGCAGGCGATCGGTGTGACCCCGAGGGCGAGCAGCGTCTCGGTGGCGGACGGGACGAGGGACACGACTCTCACGTCAGAGTCCTCACAGCCGGTCGAGCAGTTGCGCCTTCTTGGCCTCGTACTCCGCCGGGCTGATGGCGCCGCGGTCGAGCAGGTCGGCCAGTGCCGCAATCTGGTCGGTGACCGACTGCTGGGGCGGTGCCCCGCCGCCCATCATCCGGTTCTGGTTGATCTCCATCTGCCGGTAGATCTCCTGCTGTACGGCGTTGGGATGGGGGATGTCGCTGAAGGTCTCCTGCCCCCGCTCCCCCGCCGACTCGATCAGCAGGTCGCCGGCGCCGATCATCCGCTCGAAGAAGGTCTGGCTGGAGGCCAGGTCGTTGACCTTCTCCAGCGGGATGTCGCGGGTGTGCTTGGCCAGGATGCCGGACCGGAACACGAGGCGATCGCTGGTGACCACGAAGTGGGTCGTCTGCCAGCTGATCAGCCGGGCCCCGAGCCACACCGCCCAGGCCAGCGCCACCGCCACCGTGACCCACAGGCCGGCCGTCTGCACGTCACCGTTCTGCTTCATGGCCACGATCAGGAGAGCGAGGACGGGGATCCCGGCGAACAGCGGCCCGGCGAAGTACCACCAGTGCGGGCGCAGGTCGAGGGCCACCGTCTCGCCGTCGAGCAGGAGCCGCTTCGGGAAAGGCATATCGCGAGCGTACGACTACCGGTAGCGCCTGCGGCGGAACACGTCGGTCGAGAGCGACCCAACCCTGTCCAGGAACAGCCGCCCGTCCAAATGGTCCAGTTCGTGGAGAAGGGCCCGGGCCTCGAAGGCGTTGGCCTCGATGACCCGGGTCGTGCCCTCCGGGGTCAGCCCGGCCACCACCACCTCGCTGGCCCGGGCCACATTGCCGGTGAGGTCCGGCACCGACAGGCAGCCCTCCCGGGCCAGTTCCAGATGGCGGGCCAGGATGAGGACGGGGTTGAACAGCACGAACGGACCATGGCAGGAGTCGGCCTTCTTGTGGCCGGTGACGTCGACGGAGAAGGCCCGGATGGAGACACCGATCTGGGGTGCGGCGACCCCGACACACGACGGCGCGGCGAACATCGTGTCGAGCAGGTCAGCGGCCAGCGCCTTCTCCTCTGCGCCGATCTCGGTCACCGGGTCGGCGACGCGTTTGAGCACGGGGTCGGGCAGGCGGACGACAGGGCGGACGGGCACGCAGAAGCCTCGGTGACCGGCCTCTACAGCACGTCGGCGTCGGCCGGATGCAGGCTGGCGTCGACGCCCAACTCCTTGGCCATCGCCTGGATGCGGTTGTCGAGGGCGGCCGGGTCGAGGCTGCGGGGCAGCGTCACCTCCAGCAGCATGGCGTAGACGGGCACGCCGTCCTCCTCGCCGAGGACCCGGGTGTTGACGTCGGTGATGTTCACGCTGTGGTCGGCCAGCACGCTGGCGACGTGGTGGACGATGCCCGGGTGGTCGGAGCCGTACACCGACACGATGAACGGCTCGCCCTCCACGAACAGCATCGCCCCCTCGCCGAGGGGCCGGACGGCCACCGTGAGGTCGAAGTTGGATTCCGCCTCGGCCAGGGCCGCCTCCAAGGCGTTGGCCGGCACGTCGTCGGGCGCCTCGACCAGCATCACCATGGCAAAGTGCTTCGACAGCACCGTCATCGAACAGTCCTTGAGGTTGCAGCCCATCCGGAACAGCACGCCGGTCACGGCGGCCACGATTCCCGGTCGGTCAGCACCCAGTGCCCACACTGCGAACTCGTTCACCACGGACGGGGAGCCTACGCTCTAACTTGACCCACCATGCGGTTCGAGATCGAGCAACTGATCGCCGGTCCGGTCGACGCGGTGGCCCGGGTGTACACCGAACCCCGCTTCTACGAGCTGCTCGGTGAATTGCCGAAGCTGGGGCGTCCGGAGTTGCTCGATCGGCGGGAGGCCGGGTCGGTGGTCGACCTCTCGGTCCGTTTCCGCTTCACCGGCAACCTCTCCCCGGCGGTGACGCGGGTCCTCGACCCGGCGAGGCTGAGCTGGGTCGAGGAGTCGGTCCACGACCTGGAGCGCCACACGGTGACGTTCCACATGAAGCCCGACAACTACGCCGACCGCCTCCGCTTCGAGGGGTCGTACCGCTTCGAGCCCGTCGGCGACCGGCAGACCCGCCGGGTGGCCGAGGGCGAGGTGGCGGTGCGGGTACCGCTCGTCGGCCGGGCGGTGGAGGGGGCCATCGTCTCAGGCCTGCGCGAGCACCTGGCCGCCGAAGTGGAGGTGGTGGAGCGGCTCGTCGGCGAGCCGTGACCCCCCTGTGTGACACGAGCGACAAAAGAGGACGTAGTTCCCTTCTGGGACAAGGGTTCCGGGCCGTCGTCAGCTTGTTACAAAGAGCCGTTGACCGGCCGGCGACGCGCCGGTATCTTGGCCTGTACCGGAAGTCAGGCCCTCGGGTCAGGCAACCGGAGGGCAGTGCCGGAACCACGGTGCCGGATTCGCCTTCGGGCGGGTAGAGGCGCCACCGAAGCAGGCTCCGCCAGGAGTCGGCGAACCGGGGTGAAGGTGAGCCCGAAGAGGAGCGCCCCGAGGAGCACGGATCTGGAAACAGAGAAGGCTACTCGGGGCCTCCTCGCGTCCGCCCCCTCGCGTCCGCCCCCTGCGGCCCGTTCCGGCGTTCGTTTTCCGCTGGATCGCCGGTAGAAGCACGCCAGTTCGGCGGCCCGGGGGGGCTTTCGTGTTCCGGCGTTCGTTTTCCGCTGGATCGCCGGTAGAAGCACGCCGGTTGCGGGGGCTCGGGGCGGCCCGGGGGCATCCACGTTTCTGTCACACCTGGCCGGTACCGTCCGAGCCATGGTTCAGGGCGATGCCGACAGGCTCCTGTCCGATCTCAACGATCGCCAGCGGGAGGCCGTCACCACCCTCGCCAGCCCGCTGGCCATCCTGGCCGGGGCCGGCTCGGGCAAGACCCGCGTCCTCACCCGGCGCATCGCCTGGCTGGCGGCGCAGGGGGCGGTTGACGCCCGCCACGTGCTGGCCGTCACGTTCACCCGGAAGGCGGCCGGCGAGCTGTCCGACCGGCTGGCGGCGCTGGGCATCCGGCGCGACGTCACGTCAGGCACGTTCCACGGGCTGGCCCTGGCCCAGCTCCGCCGCCGCTGGCGCGACCGCGGCGAGGCGGTGCCGGCCCTGCTGGAGCGCAAGTCGCGGATCCTGGCCCCGCTCCTCGGCGGTGGTCCGTCGGTCGGGGCGGCGGCGGCCGAGGTGGCGGGCGAGATCGAATGGGCCAAGGCACGGCTGGTCGTGCCCGCGGCCTACGAAGGCGCCGTCGCCGCCGCCGGGCGGCCCACGCCCCGGCCGGCCGGAGAGATCGCCTCCCTCTACGAGCGGTACGAGACCGAGAAGGGCCGCCGGGGCGTGGTCGACTTCGACGACCTCCTCTGGCGGCTGGCCGACGCCCTCGAGGGCGACGCCGAGTTCGCGGCCGTGATCCGCTGGCGCCACCGCCACCTCTTCGTCGACGAGTTCCAGGACGTGAACCCGGCCCAGTTCCGGCTCATCCGGCTCTGGCTCGGGGAGCGGCGCGACCTGTGCGTCGTCGGCGACGACGACCAGGCGGTCTACGGCTTCACCGGCGCCGACGCCGGCTACCTCGTCCACTTCGCCCGTCACTTCTCCGGCGCCGGCGTCGTCCGGCTGGAGGAGAACTACCGGTCGACCCCCCAGGTCCTGGCCGTGGCCCATTCCGTCCTTCCGGGCGGGGTCCGGCGCAAGAAGCCGCTCCGGCCCACCCTGCCCGACGGGCCCTTGCCGACCGTGACGGCCCACGCCTCCGACCGCGACGAGGCGGCCGCCGTCGCCCGGGCGCTGCAGGCGGCCCACCTCCCCGGGGAACCCTGGTCGGGGGCCGCCGTCCTCTACCGCACCAACGCCCAGTCGGCGCCGCTGGAGGCGGCGCTGCGGGCCGCCGGCGTCCCGTTCCGGGTGCGGGGCGCAGCCCGGTTCCTCGACCGGCCGGCGGTGGCCGCCGCTCTGGAGGAGCTCCGGCGGGCGGCCGCCGCCGCGCCCGGCCTGCCGCTGGTCGCCCATCTCGCCGGCCTCCTCGAATGGGCCGAAGAGGAGGGCGGCACCGAGGAGTCGACCCGGGACCGGCGGGAGCACGTCGACGCCCTCGTGCGGCTCGGGCACGACTACCTGGCGGCCGACACGGCCTATGCCGGGGACACGCCGGGAACCGCCGCCACCGGCAGCGCCGCCGGCTTTGTCGCCTACCTGGTGACCGTGCTGGCCGACGAGGAGCCGACCGGTGCCGATGCTGTCGAGCTCCTGACCTTCCACAAGGCCAAAGGCCTGGAATGGCCGACGGTGTTCGTCACTGGGTTGGAGCGGGGCCTCGTGCCGATCGCCTACGCCGAGACGCCGGCCGCCCTGGCCGAGGAGCGCCGGCTCCTCTACGTCGCCCTCACCCGGGCCGAGCGCCAGCTCCACTTGAGCTGGGCGCAGCGACGGACCCTCGGCGGGCGGGAGATGTCCCGCCAGGCCAGCCCGTACCTGGCCTCGGTCGAGGCCGCCCTGGCCGCCTTCGGGCCCGACGGCGACGGCGACTGGCAGGCGGCGGTCGCCGCCGAGCGGGCCCGCCTGGCCCAGGCCCGGGCGGCCGCTGGTCGGGAGCGGGCCATGGTCGGGGCGTCGGCCGACCCCCGGGTCCTGGCCGAGCTGGTGGCGTGGCGCAAGACGCTGGCCCGGGCGTCGGGCGTGCCGGCCCAGGTGATCTTCCACGACGCCACGCTGGCCGCAGTGGCCGAGGCCCGCCCGACCGACCGCGACGCCCTGATGGCCGTTCCCGGCCTCGGTCCCATCAAGGTCGAGCGCTACGGCGAGGAACTGCTCGCCCTGGTGGCCCGCTCCTCCGCCTAGGCGTCAGGGGGAGCGCCGTCGCGCAGGCGCGCCTCGAAGTTCTCCGTGTCGTCGGCGCCCCGCTTCGTCACGTAGTCCTCCGCCGCCCGGCGGAGATCCTGGTCGTCGAGGGGCGTCTCCCGCTCGAGGTCTTCGGACGCCTCGTTGGCCATGACCCGGGCCCCCTCCATCTCGATGGGAGCCGGCTCCACCTCACCGCTCTTGGGGTCATACTTCGTCTTCTTCTCGTCCGGAACCGGGGTTGTGTTCTCCATACCGGAAAGCTTTCCCAGTAGAGCCGGACGGGAATCAGCGTCGAGAGCGACCGAGTTCGGCCAGGGCGACGATCGCCCAGTCGACGGCGAGCGCCAGCAGGGCGGTCAGAGCGGCGCCGGTGTAGAGGATCCGGTCCCGCTGGTTGTCGAGCCCCACGGTGATGAGGGCGCCGAGCCCTCCTGCCCCGACGAACGTGGCCAGGGCAGCGGTCCCCACGTTGACGACGGCGGCGGTGCGGATGCCGGCCACCACCACCGGCCAGGCCAGCGGGAACTCGACCCGTCGCAGCACCTGGGCCGGGCTCATGCCCATTCCGCGGGCCGCCTCCACGACGGCCGGGTCGACGCCCGCCAACCCGGCCACGGTGTTCCGCAGCACCGGCAGGAGCGAGTAGGCCCACAGCCCGATCACCGCAGTGCGGAAGCCGATCCCGGTCACCGAGAAGGCCAGCGCCAGCACGGCGATCGTCGGCACCGACTGGCCGACGTTGGCCACGAACAGCAGCGGAGGAGCCAACCGGCGCAGCCGGGGCCGCGTGGTGACCACCCCGGCCGGGACGGCCACCGCCACCGCCAGCGCCGTCGACACGGCGCACAAGGCCACGTGCTCCCGGACCCGCAGGGCCAGCTTTCCCGTGGCCAACACGCCGATCTCGGAGGCGTCCGCGCCCTTGTGCGCCCATGCGATCACCACGACGGCGGCAGCGCAGAGGAGCACCGGCATGACCACCAGCCGCCTCCTCTGCCTCACGTCTCAACCTCAACATCTACCTCAGGGTCAACTTGTGACTGTCGAGCTTGTGACTGGCGGAGCGCGGCACGGATCGAATCGAGCGTGACCTCACCCAGCACGGAACCGCCGCCGATAACCCGGACAGACGGCCCGTCGCTGGTCAGGAGGGCGGCCATCGCGTCGGCCAGCGTGGCGGCCGGAGCCACCGACGGGCCGTTGCCGGTGGCGCGGCCGGGGACGAGGGCATCGGCGGCGGTCAGGAGATCGAGGCGGCGGAGGGTTCTCCCGGCTCCGACGAAGTCG
>JAUZEX010000772.1 GCA_030838815.1 Actinomycetota bacterium | reverse complement strand
GCCACCGGCTCGGGCGAGAACTCGAAGAACGCCCGCTCCGGCGGCTGCCCCAACTCGGCCCGGATGACGTCGGCCACGAGGTGCGGCGCCATCGGCGGCGCGCTCTGCTGGAGCCCGCGCAGCGCCTGCTGGTACACCTCGGGTAGACCCTCGGCCACGACCGACAGCATCTGGCCGAGCTTCATGATGGCGCCCTTCATGCCCCCGAGGAGCTCGAAGACCTGCTCGGCGGTGTGCACGTGGAACTCGTCGAGCTCCTCGACGCCGGCGTGGCGTGTACGCAGCCGGGCCAGGGCGAACGCCCGCCGGAGGGCCAGGTGGGCGATGCGTCGGCTCCGGCGGGCCCGCTCGAGCAGGACGCGAGGTCCCGACCGTCGGACCTCCCGGCCGAGGACCACTCCACCGGCGACCGCCACCGACCCCGCCACCGCGGCGCCGGCCCCGATCGCCACCCGGGTCCGCCGGGACGGGCGCCAGGCCACGGCGGTCAGTCCCCGTGCCCGAACCTGCGGGCCCCGGACACGACGGTCAGCCCCGGCGCCACCGTCGCAGACGCCGACCGAGGACGAAGGCCACCAGGGCCCCGACCAGAGCGGGGAGGAGCCGCTTGATCACCGGGGAGCCGGCCGTGCCGAGGAGGTCGACGGGCTCCGCCGGCCGGGACATGACGGCCCGGGGGCCGGCGGAGACGGTGGCCGGGCCGGATGATCCGTTGCTGGTGCTGACCCCGCCGGCCAGGGCGGCGTCGCTGGCGCCACCCGGCTCGCGGGTGACGGGACCCGACTGCGACGGCGCTGCCCCGCCGGCGGACGCTGCCGCGCCCTCGCGGCTGGCTCCCACCTCGGCCGGCGCCTCTTCGGCCGCCGGGGCGGGCGCTTCGGCGGGCGCCGACGCCGACCCGAGCACGTTCTTCTCCAGGCAGGACACGAACTGCCCCAGAAGCTTCGTGCTCACGTCGGCCATCACGCCCCGGCCGAACTGGGCGGCGCGCCCGGTGATCGCCAGGTCGGTCACCACCGTCACGCGCGTGCCCTCGCCCACCGACACGAGCGTGGCCGTGATGGTGGCGTTGGCGTTGCCCTGCCCCCGAGTGTCTCGCCCCTCGGCCCGCAGGACCGCCTTGTGGGCGTCGGCGTCCTTCTCGACGAACGTCGCCTTCCCCTTGTACTGGGCCGTGATGGGACCGACCTTCACCTTGACGACGCCCCGGTACTCGTCGCCTTCGATCTCGGTCAGTTGGGCGCCCGGCATGCAGGGGGCGATGCGCTCGACATCGGTCAGCAGCACCCACGCCTCGTCGACTCCCATGGGAACGACAAATTCGTTGCTCAGCTCCATAAGACGCCTCCATCTGGGGGGAGATCGGCGTCGGCTCGAGGGCGGCCGACGGCGACCGGCCACCTTACCGGCCCGCCGGGGTCCCCCCCGAAGAGGCGTCACCGCTTGTGGATCGGGCCCTCGGTGTCGCGCAACGAGGGGAGCTCGCGACCGGTCCGGCTGGCGATGATCTCGGCGCAGATGGCGACCGCCGTCTCCTCCGGGGTCCGGGCGCCGAGGTCGAGCCCGATCGGTGACATCAGCCGGGCGAACCCGGCGTCGTCGAGCCCCGCCTCCTTGAGGCGGACCACGCGCTTGTCGTGGGTGCGGCGCGACCCCATGACGCCGAGGTAGCCCGCCTTGGTCTCGACGGCGGCGGTGATGGCCGGGACGTCGAACTTGGGGTCGTGGGTCAGGACGCAGACCGCGTCCCGGGGGCCGAGCTCCTTGCCGACGAGCGCCAGGTAGCGGTCGGGCCAGTCGTTGACGACCTCGTTGGCCATCGGGAAGCGGGCCTTGGTGGCGAACACCGGCCGGGCGTCGCACACCGTCACGTAGTAGCCCAGCAGCCTCGCCAGCCGGGCCAGGGCGGCGGTGAAGTCGATGGCGCCGAAGATCAACATGCGGGGCGGGAGGGCGAACGACTCGATGAAGACGGCCACGCCCTCCTCCCGCCGGGCTTCGCCGTGGACGCCGTAGTGGCGGATACCGGTGCGGCCCGCCTCCAGTTCGCCGAGGGCGTCGCGGGTGACGACCCGGTCGAGCTCGGTGTCGCCGAGCGATCCGATCGACGGCGCGTCATCGGGCCGAACCAGCAGCTTCGACCCCGCGCCCGGCCCTTCGATGACCGTGGCCAGCGCCGCCGGTTCCCCGGTTTGCAGCGCTTCGCTGATGGCGGCGTCGATGTCGTCGGTGAAGTCATCGATGAAGATGCGGATGGTGCCGCCACACGTGAGCCCCACCGCAAGGGCATCATCGTCGGCGATGCCGTAGGTGACGAGCTTGGGGATCCCCCGCTCCAGCACCTTGAGCCCCTCGGTGAGGACGGCGCCCTCGACACAGCCGCCGGACACCGAGCCGATCACCTCGCTGTCCTCGTTGACCGCCATGGCCGCCCCGGGATCGCGGGGGCCGGACCCGTCGGTGCCGACCACGCGGGCCAGCGCCACCCCTTTGCCGGCCGCCCGCCACCGGGCGATGTCGTCGAGTAGCTCCTTCACCGTGAGATCACCTCCGCCAACTTCTCCAGCGACTCGAGGGAGTGCCCCTCCACGAACTCGTCAACAAAGGGAAGGGCCGCCGCCATCCCGGCCGCCAACGGAGCGTAGCCCGGGGACGCCTTGAGCGGGTTTACCCATACCGTCCGGTAGGCGACCCGTTGCAGCCGCTGCATCTGCTCGGCCAGGACGGCAGGATCACCCCGGTCCCAACCGTCGGAGAGGATCACCACCACTGCGCCCCGGGCCATCCCCCGCACGCCCCAGTCGTCGTTGAAGGCCCGCAGCCCCTCTCCC
>JAUZEX010000571.1 GCA_030838815.1 Actinomycetota bacterium | reverse complement strand
AACATCCTGGACGGCATGGTCACGGCGATCGTTCCGCTCGGGAACCGGATGATCGTCGGCGGCACGTTCTCCCAGGTACAGGAGGTGGGCGCCGGCAAGCCCGTCCTCAGCCGGCGCGGGCTGCTCGCCTTCAATCCTGTCACCGGGGCCGTCGACCCCGGCTTCGTGGCCAACCTCGACGTCTCCACCGACCCGACGGTCGACCGGTCGGTCCAGGCCCTCGCCCCGTCGCGGGACGGGCGGTCGGTGTTCGTTGGTGGGAGCTTCGGGCAGCTGAACGGCGTGGCGGTCGACAAGCTCGTCAAGCTCGACGGGGCCACCGGCGCCATCGACCCCGCCTTCCACGTGTCGGTCAAATCAGCGGTGAAGGACATCGCCCTCTCCGGCTCCGAGCTCTACGTGGCCGGCGGCTTCACCAGCTTCAACGGCCAGCTCCGCGGCGGTCTCGCCGCGGTCGACGCCACCACCGGAGCCCTCGACACCAACCTGAGCATCGCCTTCACCGACCCCAACCAGGGCACCGCTCCCAGGGTGGAGACGATCGCCGTCAGCGCCGACGGCACAACCCTGGTGGCGGGGGGCAACTTCCGCACCGCCGGGGGGCAGAGCCGGGTCCAGATCGCCATGGTGGAGCTCGGCGCCCGCCCGGCCCGGCTGGCCGACTGGCAGACCACCAACTACGACATCCAGTGCTCCGAGCCGGGCTTCGACAGTCAGATGCGTGACATCGACATGGCCCCCGACGGCAGCTACTTCGTCGTGGTCACCACCGGCGGCTACTCCCGGTTCGGCGAGTGCGACGCCGCCTCCCGATGGGAGACGGGCGCCCGCGGCTCGGGTCTCCAGCCGACCTGGTGGGACCGCAGCGGCGGCGACAGCTTCACCGCGGTCGACGTCACCGGCGCCGCGGTCTATGTCGGCGGCCACGTGCGGTGGCTCAACAACAACCGGCCCAACGGAACGTCGGTCGACGCCGTTCCCGGGCCCGGGGCCGTCCCCCGGGAGGGCATCGCCGCCCTCGACCCGAGCAACGGCCTGCCCCTGGCGTGGAACCCGGGTCGGGACCGGGGTGAGGGCACCTGGGCGCTCGTCTCCACGCCTGACGGCCTGTGGGTGGGCAGCGACACCGACACCATCGCCGGCGAGCACCACGCCAAGGTGGCTCTCTTCCCGCTGGCCGGCGGCAGCCCGGCACCCACCGCGGCCTCGGCGCCCCTCCCCGGCGACCTCTACACCGTCGCCGCCGACGGCACGCTGGCCCGTCGCTACTTCGACGGCTCGGTCGTCGGGGCGCCGACGGTCGTGCCCGGCGGGGGAGGGCCCGACTGGACCTCGGTCCGGGGTGCCTTCGCCGTGGGCGGACGGCTCTACACCGGCCGGGACGACGGCCGGCTCCAGGCCCGCGCCATCACCGGCGGCGGCTTCGGGGCCCCTTCCGACGTCAACCTGTACGGCACACCCGACACCCAGTTCCCGATCACCCGGTTGACCGGCATGTTCTACGACAACGGCCGCATCTACCACACGGTCTCGGGCGACAGCCGCCTCTTCTACCGCTGGTTCACTCCCGACAGCGGCGTGGTCGGCTGGGACGTGTTCGTGGCCGGCGGCGACGGCGACGGGTTGGACTTCAACGGCGTCCAGGGCCTCACGATGGCCGGAGGCCGCCTCTCCTACAGCAAGGGCGGTGCGCTCCACGCCGTCGACTTCCGCAACGGCCGGCCCGTCCCGGGCACCGATGCGATGGTCGGCAACGCCATCGGCGACTGGTCGTCGCTCGGCCTCTTCGTGCTCCCCGGCAACTCCGCCCCGCCGATCCCGGGGCAGCTCGGCTCCGCCGGCCCGGCGGGCGCTTCGGCGCCCGGTTACTGGATGGCCGGTTCCGACGGCGCCGTCTATGCCTTCGGCAGCGCCGGGACGCTGGGGTCGCTGGCCGACACCCACCTCAACAAGCCGATCGTCACCATGGCCGCCACCCCCTCCGGCCAGGGCTACTGGCTGGTGGCGACCGACGGCGGGATCTTCGCCTTCGGTGACGCCAAGTTCTTCGGATCGACCGGTGCCATCGCCCTGAACCGTCCCATCGTGGGGATGGCGGCCACCCCGTCCGGCCGGGGCTACTGGCTGGTCGCCTCCGACGGGGGGATCTTCGCCTTTGGTGACGCCCGGTTCTTCGGGTCGACGGGTGCCATCGGCTTGAACCGTCCGATCGTGGGGATGGCGGCGACGCCGACGGGCCGGGGCTACTGGCTCACGGCGTCGGACGGCGGGATCTTCGCCTTCGGTGACGCGGCGTTCTTCGGCTCGACCGGTGCCCTCAAGTTGAACAAGCCGATCGTCGGCATGACTCCGACGCCGACCGGCCGGGGCTACTGGCTCGTGGCGTCGGACGGGGGGATCTTCGCCTTCGGCGACGCGGCGTTCTTCGGCTCGACCGGCGCCCTCAAGCTGAACAAGCCGATCGTGGGCATGGCCCCGACAATGACCGGCCGCGGCTACTGGTTCACGGCCTCCGACGGAGGGATCTTCGCCTTCGGCGACGCCTCCTTCCTCGGCTCCGCCGGCGACAAGGGCCTGAAGGCCCCCGTGGTCGCCTTCCTCGCTCGGCACTAGGCGGGTGCTAGCACGCTGTCATTATTGCTAGCATGGGCGGATGGAAAGCTACGAGGACCTGATCCAGAAGGCTCGTTCAAGGGTCCTATCGGAGCTGGCCATCCGATCAGAGCTCGGCGGGGAAGAAGTACAGCTGTCGGTGCGGCTCCCGGCGGGGCTTCGCGCCGCGGTGGCCG
>JAUZEX010000744.1 GCA_030838815.1 Actinomycetota bacterium | reverse complement strand
CCCGGCCGGCACCCCGGCCGAGCCCGGCAGCCCGAGGGTGGCCAGACCGCTGCCGGCCGAGGCCAGCAGGGCGTCGGCGTGGCCGTGGTAGCAGCCGGCGAACTTGACGACGATGTCGCGCCCGGTGAAGCCCCGGGCCAGGCGGACGGCCGTCATGGTCGCCTCCGTCCCGGACGAGACGAGGCGGACCTTCTCCACCGAGGGAACCCGGGCGCAGACCTCCTCGGCCAGGCGGACCTCGGCCTCGGTCGGGATCCCGTACGAAGTGCCGGCGGCGGCGGCCCGGCTCACCGCCTCGACGACGGCGGGGTCGGCGTGGCCCAGGATCGACGCCCCCCACGACTGCACGAGGTCGATGTAACGGCGTCCGTCGCTGTCCCACACCGCCGGGCCCTCGGCCCGGACGGCGAAGAACGGCTGCCCGCCGACGGACCCGAAGGCCCGCACCGGCGAATTCACACCGCCGGGAATGCGAGCCAGGGCGCGCTCGAAGATGTCGCCGGCGCTCAACCCTGTTCAGCCAGTTGGCGGGCGAAGTAGGTGAGGACGAAGTCGGCCCCGGCCCGGCGGATGGCGGTGACATGCTCCCGGGCCACGGCGTCGCCGTCGATCCAGCCGTTCACTGCCGCCGCCTGGACCATGGCGTACTCGCCGCTCACGTGGTACGCCGCCACCGGCACGTCGACGGCGGCCCGCACGGCGGCGATCACGTCGAGGTAGGCCAGCGCCGGCTTCACCATGATGATGTCGGCGCCCTCGGCCACGTCGAGGGCCACCTCGGTCAGCGCCTCCCGGCCGTTGCCCGGGTCCATCTGGTAGGCCCGCCGGTCGCCGAACTTCGGGGCGCACTCGGCGGCGTCGCGGAAGGGGCCGTAGAGAGCCGAGGCGTACTTGGCGGCATAGGCCAGGATGGCCACGCCCGAATGACCGGAACCGTCGAGGCCGGCTCGGATCGCGCCCACCTGCCCGTCCATCATTCCGCTGGGGGCGACGATGTCGGCCCCGGCCTCGGCCTGGGCCACGGCGATGGAGGCGTAGCGCTCCAGTGTGGCGTCGTTGTCGACGTCACCCGACTCGGTGAGGATCCCGCAGTGGCCGTGGTCGGTGTACTCGTCGAGGCAGTTGTCGGCCATGAGGACGAGCCGGTCGCCCACCTCGTCCCGCAGGTTGCGCAGCGCCACCTGCACGACGCCGTCGGCGTCGTCGGCGCCCGAACCGACGGCGTCCTTCCGGGCCGGCACGCCAAACAGGATCACCCCGGGAAGGCCGAGGTCGGCCAGGGCCCGCACCTCCTTGCGGAGGCTCTCCTGGGTGTGCTGCATCACGCCCGGCATCGACGGGATCGGCTGCGGCTCCTCGATGCCCTCCTTCACGAAGAGGGGGGCGACGAGATCGTCGACCGACAGCCGGGTCTCGGCCACCAGTCGGCGGACGGCCGCCGTGCGCCGCAACCGGCGAGGACGTTGCTCCGGAAATCCCACGCCCGACAGCCTACTGAGCTCACAACTCCAGAAGGTCCCGCCCGCCCCGCTCGTCGAGCAGGATCCGGGCCGCCTCGGTGCCGACCGCCTCGGGCTCGGGGCCCTCGTGAGCGACCCGCAGCACGGCCTTGCCGTCGAGCGTGGCCAGCAGCACCTCGATGGCGACGGTGCCGTCGCCCCGGGCCTCGGCCAGGGCGCCGCAGGGGAGGTCGCACCCGCCGCCGAGGCGGCGGAGGAAGGCCCGCTCGGCTTCCACGGCCCTTCGGGCGGCGGGGTGGTCGAGGGCGGCCAGGCGGGCGGCGGTGGCGTCGTCGCCGGCCCGGCACTCCACGGCCAGGGCCCCCTGGGCCACCTGGGGCAGCATCCGCGCCGGCTCGAGCACCTCGGCGGCCTTGGCGGCCAGGCCGAGCCGCTCCAGGGCCGCCAGGGCCACCACCACGGCGTCGAAGTCCAGGGCCTTGGCTACCCGTGTCTCGATGTTGCCGCGGAGGGACTCGAAGCGGAGGTCGGGCCGGAGGGCGGCGAGCTGGGCCTGACGGCGGACCGACCCGGTGCCGATGCGGCCGCCGGCCGGGATGTCGTCGAGGCGGGCGCCGACGAGGGCGTCGCGGGGGTCGGCCCGTTCGGGAACGGCGGCCAGCACCAGCCCGGCCGCCGTCTCCGACGGGAGGTCCTTGGCCGAGTGCACGGCCAGGTCGGCCCGCCCCTCGAGCACGGCCTGCTGGACCTCCTTCACGAAGACGCCCGTCCCCCCGATGGTCCAGATGGGGACGTCGGCGCGCTGGTCGCCGGTGGTCGACACGACGACGAGCTCGACGTCGCCCCCGAGGAGGCCGGCGACGCGCTCGGCCTGCCAGAGGGCCAGCCGGCTGCCCCGGGTGGCGATGCGCAACCCGGCCATCGGGACGGGCTACTGCGGGTCGAGGTCGAAGAGCGCCGACAGGGCGTCGGCGTAGAGCTCGCCCCGACCGCTGCCGGCCGCCTCCTTCACCCGCACGGTGGGCTCGTGGAGGAGCTTGGCCACGATGCCCCGCGTCAGCGCCTCGATGGCCTCCGCCGTCTTGCCGTCGACTCCATCGAGCTTGGACCGGAACCGCTCCAGCTCGGCGAGGCGGACGTCCTCCCCGCGGGAGCGGAGGGCCGACACCAGCGGGGCGACCTCCCGGCCCGTCCGCTCGGTGCGGAGCCGCTCGAGCTCGGCCGAGATGATCCGCCGGACCCGGGCCACTTCCCGGCGGCGGCGGTCCATGGAGCTCTCGGCGAAGGCCTTGAGGTCGTCCATGTCCAGGAGGGTGACCTCGGGGATGGCGGCCACGCCGGGGTCGACGTCGCGGGGGACGGCGATATCGACGACGAGCAGCGGCCGACCGAAGCGGCGCTGCATGGCCACCTCGACGTCGTCGTGCGAGATGACGATGTCGGTGGCGCCGGTGGAGGTGAAGACCAGGTCGGCGGCGACCAGCGCCTGGGGCAGCCGTTCGATGGGAATCGCCCGTCCGCCGACCCGGGCCGCGAGCTCGGTGGCCCGGTCCGTCCCCCGGCCGGCGATGACGACCTCGGCCACTCCCGAGCCCGCCAGGGAGCGGGCCATGCCCTCCCCCATCTCGCCCGCCCCGAGGACCAGGACCCGGCGCTCGACCAGCGTTCCGAGCCGTTCGGCCGCCAGGGCCACGGCCGCCGATGACAGCGACACGGCCCCCCGGCCGATGCCGGTCTCGGCCCGGGACCGCTTCCCGACCTCGATTGCGTGACGGAAGACCCTGGACAGAGCCTGTTGGGCGGTGCCTTCGGACTCGGCGACCTTGAGGGCGTCGCGGACCTGGCCCAGGATCTGGCCTTCGCCCAGGATCACGGAATCGACCCCGGCGGCCACCCCGAAGAGGTGGGCGACCGCCGCCTCGTCGTAATAGCTGTAGATGTGATCAGAGAGATCAGCGGCCCGCATCCCGGCCTGCTCGGCCAGGAAGTCGCTGGCGTCGGCCACACCGGGGTGGAACTTCGTGCAGCAGGCGTAGACCTCGGTGCGGTTGCAGGTCGAGAGGAGGGCGACCTCGGCCAGGTGCTCCCGGCCGGCCAGGTCGCGCAGGGCCTTCGGGACGTGCGCCGGCGGCACGGTGACCCGTTCCAGCACGGGCAGAGGCACCGTGCGGTGGTTCAGCCCGACGACGACGAAAGACACGTCCGCAGCCCCTCTCTGGCTTCGTCCAAACGTCCGGCGCGGATGCTCGCGAGAATGCCGGAATCGAGCGCCGCCTGCCAATTGGCGCCCGGCCCGACATGGGCTCGCGCTTCCGCGACCAGGTCGACCAGGACCCCGTACTCGGGCCCTACCACCGTAGCGAGTTGACGACACACCCAGGCGGCGGCCCCGGGTGCCCGCCCCGACGTCCCCACCGCCACCTCGAGGTCGCCCTGACGGAGCACCGACATCGGCCGGGCCGACGACGCCGCCCCGTCACCGGCCGCGCTCACGAAGCACTGTGCCCGCTCGGCGGACACCACCACCGAGTGGTTGACCGCCCGGTCGTCCGTGGCGGCAACGCAGAGCCAGGCTCCGATCACGTCGTCGGCCTCGAACGGGCGGCGGGCCACGGCCAGCCGGCCGTCGGCGGCCCACTCCTCGATCTCGGCCGAGACGGCGGGGGACACGACGTCGACCCGGGCCCCGGCCCGGAGCAGATCCGCCACCCGTCGCGTCGCGACACGGCCGGCGCCCACGACCAGCACCCTCCGCCCGCCGAGCGAGAGGCTGACCGGGTAGCCGGTCGTCGGGGGGTCCGCCGCGTTCACGTCAGGCCCCCGAACGCCACTCGGGGCCCCTCCGCCGCATCGTCACGACGCTGCTGGTAGAAGGAGAGGATCTGCAGCTCGATCGAAAGGTCGACCTTGCGCAGCGACACGCCAGGCGGGACGGCGATCACCGTCGGGGCGAAGTTCAGCACCGAGGTCACGCCGGCACTGACCAGCAGCCCGGCCACCTCCTGGGCGGCCGCCGCCGGAGTGGCGATGATCCCGATGGCGACGTCGCGCTCGGCCACGATCCGGGGCAGGTCGGCCAGGGGTTCGACCACGAGCCCTCCGACCTCCTTGCCGCACTTGGCCGGGTCGGCGTCGACCAGGCCCACAATGCGGAACCCCCGGGCCGAGAACCCCCGGTAGTTGGCCAGCGCCGCCCCCAGGTTCCCGATGCCGACGATCACGACGGGCCAGTCCTGCGTGAGTCCGAGCTCCCGGGAGATCTGGAAGAGGAGGTACTCGACGTCGTAGCCGACGCCCCGGGTCCCGTAGGAGCCCAGGTAGGAGAAGTCCTTCCGGACTTTGGCGGCGTTGACGCCCGCCATCTCGGCCAACCGCTCGGAGGATACGGTCGGGGTCCGCTGCTCGGCCATCTCCACCAGCGCCCGGTAGTAGAGCGGGAGCCGGGCGACAGTCGCCTCCGGGATCCGCCGCGGTCGGTCAGGCAACGATCACGCCCCTCGGCATCCGGAACAGGGACTTCTGCGCGCCCAGCGTACCGACCTTGTGACCAAATTCTCAAACTCCCGGGGGGGACCGCGGGAGGGATCGCGCCCGGCCGTTCAGCCGGCGACCACGACGGTGCCGTGCATCTTCGAGTGGACCTCGCAGTGGTAGGCGAACGTCCCGGCCTTCGCGAAGGGCTGCGGCCAGGATCCGGCCGACTTTCGCCCGGAGTCGAAGGACTTGTCGTCGGCCGTCACCGTGTGCTCGAGGCCCCCGTCTTCCCAGTTCCAGAGGAGCGTCTCTCCGACCTTGACGTGCACCTCCTTGGGGTTGAAGGCGACGCCCTTGATCGTGACCGGCCCCACCCCGATGGCCGGGACGGTGGAGCTGGAGATGTTGACGTCGCCGCCGCTCTCCTTATTGCAGCCCGTCAGTCCGACGAGCCCGACGGCGAGGAGCAGCATGGCGGGGATGGCGAGGCGGCGCACGACCACCAAGTTTAGAGGGGTCGCCTCTATCGTGACTGACGCACATGGTCGCTGGTCTCGCTTTCCTCGCCACTGCCGTCGCCACGCTCTTCGCCGAGGCGACCTTCAAGCGCTGGCGGCAGGGGCGCCGGCCCCACGAGGGGGCCTGGACGGTGGCGTTGGCCCTGTTCGCGCTGGCCTCGGCGGCGCTGGCCACCGGCGCCTCGACGGGATGGGACCGGGGCGTGTTCCGGGTCTTCTACCTCCTCGGCGCGGTGCTCAACGTGCCGTGGCTGGCGCTCGGCACCGTCTACCTCCTGGCCGGCGAACGGGTCGGGCGGCGGGTGCGGGCCGTCCTCGTGTTCGCCTCCGGGCTGGCGGTCGGCGTCATGCTCACCGCCCCCGTCTCCGGCGACGTGGCCGGGTCGGCCACCATCCCCGTCGGCAAGGACGTGTTCGGCGTCTTCCCCCGGGCCCTGGCCGGAGTGGGCAGCGGACTGGGCGCGCTGGTCGTCTTCGGCGGTGCGGTGTGGTCGGCCGTGCGCTTCGCCCGCGCCGCCCGGGGCCGGGCCGCCGCGCCCCGGGCGGGACCGCCCCCCGGCAGGATGGCTGCGGCCAACGTCCTCATCGCGCTGGGCACACTGATCCTCTCCGGCGGCGGGACCCTCCAGGGCGTCCTCGGCCACGACGAAGCCTTCACCCTGTCGCTGGCGACCGGGATCGCGGTCATCTACGGCGGCTTCCTGGTCGCCGCCCGACCGGCCGCCGCCGAATCTCCCGAGACCCCGGAGGGTGGCAGATTTGACCACACCGGGCGCTCAAGGGGCCGCGGTACGACTCCGATACCAAGTTCTAACTAACCCACGAAACGGCAAACCCGGGGAAATCCGGGGACGCAAAGCTACGGACCTAACCCTGTTGGGGGGTATGGCCGCCGGGCTACCGAACGGGGGCTTCCCACAGCCCTCTCGTGGATCCAACGCGAGCCAAAAGGGGCTGTGTTCCCATGCGGAAGGTTGTCTTCGGGCTGATTGTGGCCATCGGCGTGTCGCTGTTCCCCGCCGGGGCCCACGCCGACACCGTGAGCGACGAGGCGTCGTTCGTGGCCAAGATCAACGACCTGCGGATCAGCAAGGGCCTCCCGGCCCTCGAAGTCAACGCCAACCTCGTGTCCAAGGCCCGGGGCTGGGCGGCCGGGATGGCCGCCGCCGGCCGGATCTGGCACTCGACCCTCTCCGACGGGATCACCGCCGACTGGCAGAAGCTCGGCGAGAACGTCGGCATGGGCGGTTCGGTGGACGGACTCCACGCCGCCTTCGTGGCGTCTCCCCACCACTACGAGAACCTGGTCGACCCCGACTTCGGCTACGTCGGGATCGGCATCGTCATGAGCAGCGGCACCATCTACGTGTCGGAGATGTTCATGAAGCTCATGCCGGCCAAGGCGCCGGTGTCGGTCACGGTGCCCCCGGTCACCGCCCCCCGGGTGACCCCGACCACCGCACCGAAGCCCCCCGCCCCCAAGCCGGTCCCGCGGCCGTTGCGCAGCGCCCCCACGCCGGTGGTCGCCATCCAGGTCCCGGTGCCGCCCCCCGCTCCCCCGGCCGCCGTCACCCCACCCCCCGCCCCGCCGGCCGCCCCGGAAGTGACCCCGGCCGCCCCGGCCGATCCGCCCCGGGCCCCGTCCGCCCTGCTCGTGTCGGTGCTGGAGCGCCTCCGCAGCTTCGACTCGTAGGAGCTGCCAGCGGGGGCGGGGCACCCCGGCGGTGTAACTTCCTGGCATGTCCGTCCGGGTCTTCGTGGTCGACGA
>JAUZEX010000709.1 GCA_030838815.1 Actinomycetota bacterium | reverse complement strand
CAGGGCGGAGCAGAGGAAGACATAGGCGCCCGCCACCTGCTCCGGCGTCGGAACCCCGATCGGAAACTTCGCCAACCACGCGTCCCGGGCTTGTCGACTCATATGCCCGACGAGATCTTCGAACATGTCGGTGCGGGCGGCGGGGCTGATGCAGTTGACCCGTACCCCGTGGGGGGCGAGTTGGCGGGCGGCGCTCCGGGTCAGGCCGAGGATCGCGCCTTTGGAAGCGGCGTAATGAGGACCGACGACGCTGCCGACGACGGCGGCTGGGGACGCGACGGTCAGGACCTTGCCGTAGTTCGCTTCTTTCATGTCGGGGACCGTCTCTTCCATCGCGTAGAGCGTCCCTTTGAGGTTCACCGCCAGCAGCCGGTCGAGTTCCGCCTCCTCGATCTCGAGGACGTCGGCCGCCCCGAACACACCGGCGTTCGCCACCAGTGCGTTGATCGGGCCGAAGGTGGCGCGGATTTTCCCCACGGCGGCGGCCAGCTGGCGACGCTCGGTCACGTCGGCTGACAGGGCAAGACCTTGGAGCCCGAGGCGGCTGAACTCTTTCTCGAGATCTCCGAGAGCGTCGGGGTCACGGGCGATGGCGCCGACTCGGGCTCCGGCCCGGCCGAGCGACAGCGCCGCGGCCCGGCCGATGCCCCTGCTGGCGCCGGTGATCACGACGACGCGATCGCGCAGCAACGCCGGTGACAGACAATCGAAGGTGGGGTCGCTCGTCATGACGCGATTATTCCGTACGTGATGCCGTGCACCCGATCCGGATGCTAACGACCCCCGACGAAGCGGGCTCCGAGGGCGAGGACACCGATCAGGGCCAGACCGACGGCCAGATAGCCGTCCCGCAATCCCCTCGCCACTTTGGGACTCAGTTCCGACGCCAGCGCCACAGACCGCCGCCCGGAGGCCGACGGCACCGCCAACGACGGCGGTGTCACCGCTACGGTGCTCGACGAGTCGTTCGAAAAGACCACCGGAGCGGCGGAGGCCGACGGGTAGGCAGAGCCGGCATCGGCGAAGGACGTCGAGATCGAGTCCGGGACCGCGCTGGAGAGCGCCGGGACCCCGACCGGGGTCGGTGAGGCGGCGGCAGCGGGGGGCGGCTGGTCGACCGGCACCGTCAGCCCCGGCTCGGCCGGGGCGATCTCGCCGTCGGCGCCGGGACAGGCCGGGGCGCAACGGTGGCCGAGGACCCGCACTTCGGCACCGCCCACCGAGAACCCACCGCCCGAGAACCCCTGCGGATTCTGGGCGCCGAACTTCGGGTCCCGATGGACCACCCGGAGCGATCCGGTGACGGCCTCGACCGACTCGTTGTCCCCGCCGGGAGTGGCGACGGACGGCACGAGACGAATGTCGGCGAAGCCCCCCTGGGCGAGGGCGGCGTTCACCTGGCCCTGGGCACCGGGGGCGGCCTGGTCACCCACGACGACCCCCTTGTCGGTCAGCTGTACCGGAGTGCCGTTGACGCTGGCACCCTCCACCACGGTGCTGGCGATCCCTTTCGGCGCCCCGGGAGCGGCCGAGACGAAGCCGTAGGCCCGGGAGACCATGCTCTCGACATGGAGGGGGCCCACGGTGATGCCGTGCAGGACGGAGATCGACTCGGCCGTGATCCCGTCCTCGGAGGGCTCGGTGTGGGAGACGACGATGACCTGCCCGACCGCCAGCTGCCCGGGGACCTCCACGCTGGTCACGGCGGCGTCGGCCCGTCCAGTGGGTACGGCGGTGGCCTTGGCCCGGAAGCGCCCGTCGACCACCGGCCCGTTGGCTGCGGCGGTCACCGGACCGGAGAAGCTGGCGTCCTGAGGATTGGCGGGGTAGAAGGCGCCGGCCTCCCCGGGGGGCGGGTCGGGAAGTTTGCCGTTCTGGCCGGGGCCGCCGCCGCCGATGAGGCCGTAGGTATAGGAGGCCGCCACGCCCCGCTGGATGAAAGCGGCGACGTTCTTGGAACCGGCCGGCGGGTTGTTGATTTCGGATAGGGCCCCCACCAGGCGGTTCTCCTCCTCGCCGACGGCGAAGAAGTACCCGGTGGCGGCCTGCCCCTGGGCGTGGGTCTGGATGCCGGAGAAGCCCGCCACGACGCCGTCCTCCGCCGCCACCGGCGGGAGGAAGGCGAGGAGCCCGAGGGTCACCGCCGGCACCAGCAACATCGGCCTGCGCACGTTGCACCTCCTGGGAGCCACGGGTTGCACCGGCTAGCGGACGATGGGTCCGGCGAGGTACTTCCAGACGAGCTTCCCGTTCTCCGGCCTCAGTTGCGTCAGATAGCTCGTCTTGTTGGACCGGTGCTGGCCGGGCCGCCACCCGATGCGGGAGCCCAGGCCGGTGTCGAAGTCACTGACCCGGTCCAGGTCGTCCTTCAATCCCTGGCGGGTGACATTGAGACCGAGGCGCTTGAGCGCATCGGTGAGCACCCTCGCCCCGATAAAGCCGGCCTTGGTCCAGTTCGAGTGGTCGATCTGGGGGTAGTAGTGCTCGACCGTCTGCTTGTACTCCCGGTAACCGGGGCTGCTCCCGGCGGGGCCCTGCGGATCGTCGGGCTGCCAGTCGATGGAGGTGATCGTGCCCTCGGCGGCCGGCCCGGTGAGGCCGGGCGTGGCCTGGAAGTACAGCGCCGCCCCGCCGGAGTACCCGTTCTTCGGCTTGAACCCCTGCGACGCCGCCTCCCGCACCATCCGGGCGAAGATCCCGGGGTCGACCATGGTGGTGATGGTGTCGACGTTGTCGGCCCGGGCCTGGGCGATGAAGGTCGACGTGCCCGGGTCGTCGAAGTTGGCCGCCTGGGAGACGACCACCGCTCCACCGTTCTGCTCGATGACCTTCTTGTAGGCCTCGAGGTAGGACTTGCCGGTGGTGTTGTTCCAGTAGAGGACGCCGACGCGCTTGGCGCCCTGCTGCTTCGCCTGATAGTCGGCCAGGTTCTGGGCCTCGTTGACCCCGGATGCGCCCACCGGGAAGCTCCAGGCCCCGGCGTACTGCGCCTCCCCCCAACCGTCGCTGCCCACGTTGGGCGTCTTCTGCTGATCCATGTAGGGCGTGATGGCGTCGTTGGTGGGCACCGATTGACCACAGGCGAGGGCGAACACCTTCTGCCGCTCGACGAGGTCGCGCACCGCGTTGCTCCCCTTGGTGGCGTCCCAGCCGTCGTCGCGCACGAGGACGTCGTACTTCCGGCCGTTGACCCCTCCGGCGTCGTTGGCGGACTGGAGACCAGCGCGGCAGGCGTAGGACAGGTTCTCGCCGAAGGACCCCACGGGCCCCGAGTAGATGCCGATGTGGCCGAGCTTGATCGACGTGGCGGTCACCCCCACGTCGCTGGCGCCTGCCGCCGCCCCGGGCACCGGCGCGGCGGCACCGGGCTGACCGGGAGTGGCCGGACCGGAAGTGGCCTGGCCGGCGGCGGCCGCGGCGGACGGGGTTCCCGGTGAAGCCGACGTGGGACCGGCCTTGGCCGACGAGGCCGCCGCCGCCCTGGGCGTGCCGGCGGAGCCCGCCGATCCTCCGCTGGCGGCGGCGACGGCGGCGGGAGTGGAAGCACCCGGTGAGGCGGCCGCTCCCGGTGTCGCCGACTCGGACGGGGCGGCCGCTTCGCCGCCGGTGGCGACCGGGGCGGCCGAGGCTTGGCCGGCCGCGGCGGCGAGCCTCTGGTAGCGGCGCTCGATCGCTCGCTGCTGCGCGGCGCCGCCCCCGCAGGCGGCGGCCAGCAGGAGGGCGACGGTGAGGGCGACGAGTACTCCGCGGGATCTGATCACAGGAATCTCCTCCTGGCGTCGGCAACGCCGCCACACGGCAACGTACGGCCCCCGGAACGGGAGCGTCGTCCGTAGGGCCTACCGATTCCTCTACCTACACCGGTCACGACCCCGGGGGCGGGATCGGTAGGCCAATCGGTAGCGCCTACGGACGACGGCCCGAGGGGGGTCGCCGTACCGTGACGCCGACCCGACCGCTCGAAGGGAAGCGCCGTGGAGAAACTGCTCCAGACCCTCATCATCGGCGTCATCGCCGGCGCCTTCTATTCCCTCATCGCCCTCGGCATGGTCCTCGTCTACCGCACGACCGGCGTGCTGAACATCGCCCACGGCGGTATCGGGGTGCTGTGCGGGTTCGTGGCCTGGGACCTGATCACGCTGCGCCACTGGCCGTACTACCCGGGCGTGGCGGCCGGGATCGCCGTGGCGGTGATCCTGGGATTGATCTACGAGCGGATCGTCATCCGACGACTGGCCGGCCGGCCCGACCTGCAGACGGTGTCCACCCTGGCACTGTTCATCCTCGCCCAGGGCTTCGTCTTCATCGTCCCCTGGTGGGGCAACACCTGGGGTCAGGTCTTCCCGTCGCCGCTGCTGGGCCACAAGGTGAGGATTCCCGGCGCCGACTACTCGGTGACCTACGACCAGATTGCCCTCCTCATCGTGACCGCCGCCGTGTTCTTCGGCCTCAACTACCTGTTGCGCCGGACCCGGCTGGGCA
>JAUZEX010000698.1 GCA_030838815.1 Actinomycetota bacterium | reverse complement strand
CCTGATCGATCAACGACTGCGCCCCTGCCGCGTCGGCGACGTCCGAGAAATTGGCCACTGCGGCGCCGCCCCGCGAACGGATCTCCGCCACGACCTCGCTGGCCGGCCGGTCGTCGGCCGACGTCCCGTCCCAGGTCCCGCCGAGGTCGTTGACCACGACGGAGGCTCCTTCCGCCGCCAGGGCCAGGGCCTCGCCTCGCCCGATCCCACGGCCGGCGCCCGTCACGACCGCCACCTTCCCGTCCAGCGCGCCCACGTCCGTTGTCCCCTCTCCCTAGCCAGATGCCGAGAACTATATATTTGATATAGACCGCTCGCTAAGCCGAGAAGTGCGCGCCCAGATAGCGGGCGAACAGCTCCTCCTCGTCGATCTCGGCCGGCTCGCCGGCGAAGGCCAGGCGGCCCCGGTTCATCACGACGACGTAGTTGGCCAGCTCCAAGGCGCGGCTGACGTACTGCTCGACGAGGAGCAGCGATGTACCGTCGCGGGCCAGACGGGCCAGGAAGTCGAAGATCTGGTCGACGACGCGCGGTGCGAGGCCCATCGACACTTCGTCCAGCAGAATGACACGGGCCTCGGTCACGTAGGCCCGGGCCAGGGCCAGCATCTGCTGCTCACCACCGCTCATGGTGCCGGCCAGTTGCAGGAGGCGCCGACCCAGGACGGGAAAGACGCCGACGGCCTTGTCCAAGGCCTCGGCGGGGTCGCCGGTCGCCTGGAGCAGGAGGTTCTCGCGGACTGTCAGGGATGGGAAGATGCCCCGGCCCTCGGGGACGTGACACACGCCCGCACCGGCGAAGCGGAACGGTCGCCGTCCGGTGAGCTCCGTCCCGTCGACGACGACCCGCCCGCTCGTCGGCTTGAGCAAGCCCGACGCCACCCGCAACAGCGTCGTCTTGCCTGCGCCATTGGGCCCCAGCAGGGCGACGACCGACCGGGGCGGCACGACGAGGGAGACGTCCCACAGCACCGTCGTCTCGCCGTAGCCGGCGACGATCCGCTCGAGGGAGAACATCAGCTGGCCTCGTCCGCCGCCCATCCGAGATAGGCGTCCCGCACCTCCGGGCTGGCCAGCACCGCGGCGGGGGGCCCTTCGAAGATGAGCTTGCCGAAGTCGAGGACGTAGAGATAGTGGCAGATCTCCATGACCAGAGCCATGTCGTGCTCCACCAGCAGGATGCTCCGCCCGCTGGCCACCACCTGCCGGAGCACGGCCGCGAACTGCTGCGTCTCGGACGAGTCGAGGCCGGATGACGGCTCGTCGAGCAGCAGCACGGTGAACTCGCCGGCCACGACGCGAGCCAGCTCCACCCGCCGCCGTTCGCCCGTCGGCAACGCGCCGACCCGCTCACCGGCCAGGGGCTCGAGATCGCAAAGCTCCAGCGCGGCCTCGGCGGCCTCCATTTGGGAAATGCGATCGGCCTTCGATGCGAAGACGTGGCGCCAGGGTCGGCTGTCGGCCTTCTTCGCCTCATGACCGAGGGCCACATTCTCGCCGACGGTCAGGGAGTCGAACAACTGCATCTTCTGAAACGTTCGGCCGAGGCCCCGGCGGGCCCGGGCCTGCGGGGGCAGGGTCGAGACGTCCTCGCCCAACAAGCGGATGGAGCCGGTCCGCGGCGTCACCAGACCGCTCAGGGCGTTGAAGGTGGTCGTCTTCCCGGCACCGTTGGGTCCGATCAGGCCCATGATCCGCTCCGCCGGCACGGTGAGGGACAGGCTGTCGACCGCCAGCGCACCGCCGTAGGCGACGGTCAGGTCGGACACCGCCAGTCGCCCGGTGCCCGGTTCCGTCATGCCGACTCCCCGGCCGCGGCGGCCAGTGGCGCTCGACGCTCCCGCGCCGGACTGCGGTCGTTCCGGCCGCGGTTGCGGGCCATGGAGGCCCGGACCCATCGCTCGATGGGGGACGGGCGGGTGCCCCACAGGCCGGCGGCGATCGCGGCCACCCCGAACAGGACCGGCTGCAGATCGGTGTACGACTGGCTCTCGATCAGCGTCGGGAGGAGGGTGAGCAGGAAGGCGGCGATCAGCGGGGAGGCGATCTCTCCTCCACCGGAAATGGCGAGCACTGCCAACCAGGTGAGCGAGTGGAACGGTGTGAAACCGGCGCCCGAGACCGACCCCGAGAAGGCCACCAGGAGCGCACCGGCGATCCCGGCCAGGAAGGCCGACATCGAAAAGACCAGGGCCCGGGTGACGTTGATGCTCGATCCGAGCGTGGTCAGGGCCACGGGAGAATCGGCCAGCGCCCGCAGCAAGCGGCCAAGCCGACTCCGGCTGACGAGCGAGATCATCAAGACCACGACGACCAGAGTCAGGAGGCAGACGTAGTAGAACCCGCGATCGCTGTGAAGGCCGGCGATGCCGGGGCGGGGCGCGAACCGGACCGAGCCCTGCCCGAACATCAGGCGCGTCGAGAACAGCATGCCTTCCATGAGAATGCCGAGGCCCAAGGTCGCCAGGGCCAGGTACAGGCCCGAAAGCCGGATCGCCGGACCGGCGACCACCACGCCGACCGGCACCGCCGCCAGACCGGCGCCGATCAGGGCCAGCAGCCACGGAACGCCCGGCCCCCCGGTGAGGTGGCTGAAGAACACGGCGCCGACCGCGGCGAACGCCGCGTGACACAGTGAGATCTGGCCCGACGTCCGCACCAAAAGATGGAGGGACACGAACATCACGGCGAAGATCAAGGCGTTGGTGTAGTTGGCCAGCTTCGTCCCGACCAGGAACGGAATCAGGACCAGGACGAGCGTGCCGAGCACCAGCACGGGCCAGGACCGGCGGCGCCGCCCAGCGGGCCGGCGCTCTGCTTGGTTCGTCTCGGCGGCGAGTTCGGCCAGCCGCCCCTTGCGGGACAGGACGAGGACGGCGAAGAGGACGAGGAACGGGAGGCTCGACGGGAAGCCGGAGAGCGCCGGGACGTCGGCCACGTACCGGGTCGAGATGGCTCCCCCGATGCCGATGAGCAGGCCGCCGAGGTAGGTGAGCGGCAGGCTGGTGAACCGTCCGATGGCCGCCGCGCCGAATGCCTGGACGACCAGCAGGGTCAGGAGGATCGGGTCCAGACCGATCGTCGGGCCCAGGAGAATGCCCGACACCGCGGCGAAGAGGTTGCCGATAATGGCGGCCCGACGCCGCACCGCGATGGTGTCCCAGTTGGCCAGCTCCAGGAGCTCGGGGTTGTCGACGACGCCCCGCATTGCGATCCCCGACCGGGAAAACCGGAAGAACCCGTAGAGGGCGCCGGCCGCCAGCGCGGCGAAAGCGACCACGATGATTTGATCCGCCCGGACGTTCACGCCGCCGATGGCGTAAAGGCGATCGGGAAGGAACGTGGGGAACGTCAGCTGGGCGGGCCCGTAAATCACAACGATCGTGCCCTGGATCGCCAGGAGCAGCCCGACGGTGGCGACGATCTTCCCCCAGGGCGGGCTCCGGCGCAGCCCTCGTGCCAGCTCCTCGAAGGCGAGGCCCGTCAGCGGGGCAGCCACGAAGAGGCAGAGGCCGGCCGCGATCGGCCACGGCAGGCCGCGGCGTCCGTGCAGTTCGTAGAACAGATAGGCGCTGGCAGCCGCCACGGTGCCGTGGGCGAAGTTGAAGACGCCGGTCGTCTTGTAGGTCAGCACGAGACCGAGCGCGGTCAAGCCGTAGATCGAGCCGGTCGTCAGCCCGGCGATCACGAAGGGGAGAAGACCGTTCACGAGGCCAGCTCGAGCAGGCAGGCGAGGCAGGGCGAGCGACCCGCCCGCTCGTGCTCTTCCCGGGTCTCGGCGCGGAGACGCTTGCCTTCGCTGAACATGCAACCCTCGCGGTGGAAGAAGGTCATGTCGCTCGACGCAACCAGCCTTGGCTGCGACCCGTCGCCAATCTGGTCGCTCGAATGGGCGAAGGCGCCGCGGGCGAGGACGGCGGCGTCCGTCACCAGTGACAACTTCCGGCCGAGGGCGCGTCGACCCCGGACCAGGCAGTAGGCCGTGCCCAGCCCGGAAAGGATGAGGCCGGCGATGCCGACGGCGGTCCACCGCTGTTGACTGGCCTCGTCGATCGTGCCGCTCGATCCGAGCCAGGCGAGCAGCAGGAGCGTCCCGCTGACGATGGTGACCCAAGTGATCACGATCAGGTCGGCGAGGGTCCAGAGACGGTTGGGCGTGTGGCTCATAGGATCCGGGTCAGGAACGCCGGGCCGTGGCATCCATCTCGTCCGCCGCCGGCAACGCACCGGAGCCCGGTGATACTCCATTGGTTCTGGACGAGGCCACCTCGGTCGGCCGGCGGTCTAGGCCGAGGTCACGCTGGAGGGCGTCGAGCTTGCGCCACTCGTCGCGGAGATCGGCCGACAACCACAGCATCGCAGCGAGTCCCAGGCAGAACATCCCCAGCAGCCCTCCGGAGATGATGTAGGGGTTCTGCTCGGCGACGTACTCGGTGCCGCTGACACCGAGCCAGCCGAACAGGAGAGCCAGGAGTCCGACAACGACGAGGACCCAGGCGCTGACCCGGTCCCACTCGTCCCGCACGTATTTCAGGAGTGCCATCCATACCTCATACCGAGTTTGCTGAGGGCCGCGGTGGCGAGAAGCCCGAGGAGCCCCCCCAGCACCAGGACCGCATAGATGCTCGTGGTGGTGACGTGCCCCAACGGGACGGCTGCCACGGTGGATGACTGCCCGACCTCAGGAGCGCCGGCGGCCTGGGTGGCGGGAGGCGCGGCGTTGCTCGCCGAAGCCGGGAGGGCCCCGGCGTCCGCCGAGGGGACCATACGACCGGTTCCATCGGCCGCGGTGTCAGCCGGCACAGTTGACACGCCGGGCAGGCCACCGCCCGCCCCGGCCGGTTCCGTCAGGTTCTGGGCGCCGGCCGGTTCCGGCGGGAACGGCACCGCCGGTAGGTCCACAACGCCGTCGGCGACGGTCGACACCGCGGCCCGGGCGGCCGCCCGCCCGAACGTCCAGCGGGTGATGGTTGGCGGACCATTGGGAACCTGCTGCTCCCGGGTGATCACGACACCCGGGCTAACGACGCCGTCCTCCTGGTCCCGGGCGGCGAGATACTCGACCGACAGGCCCTGTTGCCGGAGCGCATCCGTCAGCGGCTTGCCGTCGGGCAGTGCCGCCGGGGATCCTCCGGCCGCGACCCCGTCCTTCGTCAGCACTGCTTC
>JAUZEX010000692.1 GCA_030838815.1 Actinomycetota bacterium | reverse complement strand
TCCACGGTGTGGATCCCGAGGCCGGCCAGGCCGCCGATCACCGTGCCGTTGATGCGGATGAACTGCAGGTCGGGGCCGAGGAGCAGCTCCAGGCGACGGGCGGTCTCCTCGCCGTCCCAGCGGCTGATGGCGGTGTCGACCAGGGAGCCGATCTCGCCGTGGAAATGCTCGGCGACGTAGGTGGCGGTCGTCTCGACGAGCTGTTCAGCCCGGGTCAGGAGGACGGGGTCGTCGCGCAGTCGCCGGCCGGCGGCGGCCAGCGCCGCCGCCAGCCGGGTGCGGAGCTCGGAGTCGGGGTCGGCCGCCTGGGCGGCCAGCGCCGACCGGGCGTCGTGCCACAGCCAGGCGGCCAACTGGGGGAGATGGCCCTGGGCCAGGAGCTCGTTTCGGGCCCGGATGATGCGGGCCCGCAGCGGCTTTGACGTCTCGAGCTTCTTGACCAGAGCGGCGAGCCGCCGGTCGACCTCGGCCCGGAGCTCGTGGTCGGGCTCGGCCCGGATCTCGTCGATCATCTTGAGCGCCCCGTCGAGCAGGGTGGCGAAGATCCGCTTGTTGAGGACGTCGGGCTGATACCACTTCGATTGCTGCAGGAACCGTTCCCGCAGGTCGTTGCGGTGCTCGTCGAGGAAGCGGGCCGTGGCCCGCAGCACGGCGTCGAACGCCTCCTGGTGGTAGCCGGCGGCCATGAGTGAGGTGAGGGCCCGGGCCGCCAGGCCGGCGGGGTCCAGGCGGTCGAGGCCCCGGCGGAGGCCCTCCTCGATGAGGCGCTCGACGTCCTCCTCTTCCACGGCACCGGCCAGACTCTGGGCCGCGTCGGCGATGTAGCCAGCCAGGACGCCGGCGTGGGTCTCGTCGGCCAGCCAGTCGGCCACCCGCGTTGCGATGCGGGCGTTGCGGACCCGGTCCGTGATGAGGGCCGGGGTCAGCAGGTTGTCCTGGACGAAGTTCGCCAGTGTCTTGGCGAACTGGTCCTTGCGCTCCGGAATGACGGCGGTGTGGGGGATCGGCAGGCCGAGGGGGTGGCGGAAGAGGGCGGTGACCGCGAACCAGTCGGCCAGCCCGCCGACCAGCGACGCCTCGGCCCCGGCCCGCACGAAGCCGAGCAGGCCCCGGTTCTCGCCGGCCAGGACGGCAGCCACGAACACCGCCGCCATCACGCCCAGCAGCCCCGTCGCCCGCCGCTTCGTGACCAGGAGGAGGCGGGCCCGGGCCGGGTCGGCCCCCAATGTGGCCTCCGGCGAAAGAGGCATGGACATGGGCAAGGCGGTCGCTCCTGACCTCGCGAGGGCTCAATTGACCCCCCAATCTTCGCGAACAGGACATTTCCCTCGTTCGCTCCGAAACACCGACATTTCCCCCAGGGGGCCGCTGATCAGCGGTTCTTCGCTATGGCCGGCCCAGCCCAATGACCAAGAAACTAATTCTGTTTCCGGAAAAAGGTGTGCCTCGGAATTCACTACATGAGACCGACAGCAAAGGCCGACATCGCACGGCGATCCGAGAATAAACATGCAGGTCAGAGGAAAGAATCCTGAGAGGAACCTTGGGCGGAACTTGACACAATTCGACGTCGAGCGCAGAATTCCTTCAAGCCCTCTGGGGAGCTGGGAAAACTCTCTGGGGTCAAATTTGTCTGGGGTTTCCGGCGCGAGCCGGGAGAGATGTCCGGATCACGGAGCTGGGGTGTGGAGCCAGGGCGGCGGGCCCTCGTGCTGCACACCGGGATCCAAACCGAGAACCGGGCGCATGGCGCCGGCAGCGGGCCGGCGGCAGAACACACTGCACAGGAGGCACACACCCATGGCAGTAAGCGCTCTGAAGAACAAGGCCGGCCGTCTGGCGATGGTCACCACCACCGCCGGATTCATGGTCGGACTGGCCTTCCTCAACGGCGGCCAGGCCCACTCCATCGGCGGGCTCTGCAACGGCCGTCCGGCCAGCCACACCTGGCTTGACGCGTCCGGTCAGTACGGCCCGGCCCTGCTCGACGGGACCAACGGGGACGACGACATCGTCGGCTCCGACGGCGACGACACCATCGACGGTCGCGGCGGAGACGACGTGATCTGCGGTGCGGCGGGGAACGACTCCATCGCCGGCGGTACCGGTGACGACGCCATCCGTGGCGACACGGGCGACGACGACCTCGATGGCGGCCCCGGCCGTGACACCGTGGTCGGCGACGGCGGCAACGACACCGTGGCCGGTGGGGCTGGAAACGACTTCCTCGTCGGCGGTTCCGGCGACGACGTCATGATCTCGAGCGACGACGACTCCGTGGACAAGGTCAACGGTGGCGACGACTTCGACGACTGCCTGTTCGGCGCCGGCGACGAGGTCAACAACTGCGAATACTGATGTCCGCAGCCTGTCCGGACGGAGTTTCCGGACTGGACAGGCGACGGACCACCGCTTGCGGTGCTCGGCCCTACCGGGGGTCGCGATCAGGTTGAGCGCTGTACCTGATTGACGGCGGGGCCGCCCTCCTTCCCTAGGGAGGGCGGCCCTGTCCGCATTACCAGGCACCGGAATCGCGGGGAGCCCCTCTCCCCGGGACAGCTGTCCGGACCTGAGGAGCTGGGGGTGGCTCAACGGAGGCGTCAGCGGCGCCGCCCGTCCACACCGGGATTCCGCAGGCTTCGGGCACGCCGCCGGCTGCGGGGCCGGCGGTGTCATTGCGTGACAACGCACTGCACTGCACAGGAGGCACTACCAAATGGCAGTCAAGGGCATCTCCAAGAGGGCGGGGCGCGCCGCCATGGCCACCACCACGCTCGGCTTCATGCTCGGTCTGGCGTTCCTCAACGCCGGTTCGGCGCAATCCATCGGCGGCCTGTGTAACGGGCAGCCGGCCAGTCACACGTGGTTGGACGCGTCGGGCCAGCCCGGCCCGGCCCTCCTCGACGGCACCGGCAAGTCCGACACGATCGTCGGCTCCGACGGTGACGACACCATCGACGGTCGCGGCGGAGACGACGTGATCTGTGGTGCGGCGGGGAACGACTCGATCCAGGGCGGCACCGGTGACGACGCCATCCGCGGCGACACCGGTGACGACAACCTGGACGGCGGTCCCGGTCGTGACACGGTGGTCGGCGACAGTGGCAACGACACCGTCTCCGGCGGCCCGGGCAATGACTTCCTCGTCGGCGGTTCCGGCGACGACGTCATGATCTCGAGCGACGACGAGGCCACCGACAAGGTCAACGGCGGTGACGACTTCGACGACTGCCTCTTCGGCGCCGGCGACGAGATCACCAACTGCGAGTACTAATGTCCGCAGCCTGACTCATCCGGGACTCCCGGACTGAACAGTCCAGAGGATCAACGGTTGAGATGGTTGAGATGGGGCCGTCCTCTTCGGAGGGCGGCCCCTCATTCCGTTAGGTTCTGGCCCGTGGTCAGCGAGCCGAGCCCGGATCTGCCCCCACGGCATGACGTGCCGGCCGGCGGCCGGAGCGGGTACGTGCTCCTCGGTGACCGCCAGGTGCACTACCTGGAGTGGGGCCACGCCCGGCTCCCGGCGGTCGTCTGCCTCCACGGCGGCGGGCAGACGGCCTACATGTTCGAGCAGCTGGGGGCGGCGCTGGCCGGCCGGTTCCACGTGCTGGCCTGGGACTTCGCCGACCACGGCGACTCCGACCCGTTCTTCGACGGCT
>JAUZEX010000670.1 GCA_030838815.1 Actinomycetota bacterium | reverse complement strand
TCGCCACGTGAGAACCGCCCTGACGAGCCGACCCCGCCTGCGATCTCGTTGTGGGGCTTGGGTCCTGGAAGAACATCCCAAGGATCCCACCGCCCATCCAGAGCCGCTATAGATGGGGTTTGAGGTCGCCAGGTGAGCCGGCGGACCAACAGGAGGAAAGCGGATGTACGACCCCAGGCCCGTCAAGACGTACGACAAGACCGTCCCGACGTGGGGCATGACCCCGGCACCGTTGGAGGAGGCCTTCCCGTTCGCCGACGGCGAGTGCGTGGCCGCCGTACTGGCCCGCTACGGCGACGCCGGAGGCCCGACCGGCCCCCGAAGCCTGCGCAAGGCGGAGCGTCCCGAGTACCGCCCGGAGATGACGGGGCCCAAGGGCACCTCCCGGGCCTACTAGCCACAGTCCAGCGCCGAGACACACTTCAGCGCTGGGCGGTTCCGATGGCGGCGGCCACGACGGTGGCCGCCTCCTGCTGCACTCGGGCGAGGTGGTCGGGGCCGAGGAGTGACTCGGCGTAGATCTTGTACACGTCTTCCGTGCCGGACGGGCGGGCGGCGAACCACGCCGAACGCGTCGTCACCTTGAGCCCGCCGATCGGAGCGCCGTTGCCCGGTGCGGTGCTCAGCTTGGCGGTGATCTCCTCACCGGCGAGGGTCGTGGCCGGGACCTGCTCGGGATTGAGGCGGGCCAGGGCGGCCTTCTCCGCCCGGGAGGCGGGGGCGTCGATGCGGGCGTAGACGGGGTCGCCGTGGCGGGCGACGAGATCGGCGTAGTGCCCGCTCGGGGAACGGCCGGTGACGGCGGTGATCTCGGCCGCCAGCAGGCAGGCGATGAGCCCGTCCTTGTCGGTGGTCCACACGGATCCGTCGCGGCGGAGGAACGACGCTCCGGCCGACTCCTCCCCGCCGAAGCCGAGGCTGCCGTCGAGCAGGCCGGGCACGAACCACTTGAACCCGACCGGCACCTCGACCAGCGGACGGCCGACGTCGGCCGCCACCCGGTCGATCATGAGCGACGACACCAGCGTCTTGCCCACCCCCGCCGAGGCGGGCCAGTCGGGGCGGTGGCGGTAGAGGTAGTCGATGGCGACGGCCAGGAAATGGTTCGGGTTCAGGAGCCCGGCGTCGGGCGTGACGATCCCGTGGCGGTCGGCGTCGCCGTCGTTGCCGGTGAGGAGGTCGAAGTCGTGCCGCCGGCCGATGAGCGACGCCATGGCGTAGGGCGACGAGCAGTCCATGCGGATCTTCCCGTCCCAGTCGAGGGTCATGAACCGCCAGGTCGGGTCGATCAGCGGATTCACCACGGTGAGATCGAGCTTGTACCGCTCGGCGATGACGGCCCAGTACTCGACGCTGGCCCCGCCGAGGGGGTCGGCGCCGATCCTGACGCCGGACGACGCGATGGCGTCGAGGTCCACCACCGAGCCGAGGTCGGCGACGTAGGCGTCACGGAAGTCGTAGGGACGGGTGGTGTCCGCCGCCCGGGCCCGGGCGGCCGGGATGCGCCGCACGTCGCCGAGCCCGGCGCTCAGCAGGGCGTTGGCCCGCTCCTCGATCCACCGGGTGACGTCGGTGTCGGCCGGCCCGCCGTGGGTGGCGTTGTACTTGATCCCGCCGTCGGTGGGCGGGTTGTGCGACGGCGTGATGACGATCCCGTCGGCGAGCCCGCTGGCCCGTCCCCGGTTGTGGGCCAGCACGGCGTGGGACAGCGCCGGGGTCGGAGCGCAGCGGTCCCGGCTGTCGACGAGGACGGTGACGCCGTTGGCGGCCAGCACCTCCAGCGCCGTGGTGGCCGCCGGGTCGGACAGGCCATGGGTGTCCCGGGCCAGGAACAGCGGGCCGTCCACGCCCGCACCGGCCCGGTAGTCGCACACCGCCTGGGCGACGGCGGCGATGTGGTCCTCGTTGAAGGAGCGGTGCAGGCTCGAACCGCGGTGCCCCGACGTCCCGAACGCCACCCGCTGCGCCGGGTCCGACAGGTCGGGGTGCTCGGTGAAGTAGTCGGCGACCAGGCGGGGGACGTCGACCAGGTCGCCGGGCCCTGCCGGCTGGCCCGCCCGGGCATCGTTGGCCATCGCTGTCCTCCTCGCACGTCGCCACTCGCCCGGTAACGTCCTGCCCATGGGCGCGGGACGGACGCTACTGGTCACGGTGACGGGGCGCGACCGGCCGGGCGTCACCTCGGCCCTGTTCGGCGCGTTGGGAGACGCCGACATCGAGGTCCTCGATCTCGAGCAGGTCGTCGTGCGCGGTCGGCTCGTCCTCGGCCTGCTGGTGACGGCCGGGGACGACGAGGCCGCGTTGCGGGCCCAGCTGGCCGAGGTGGCCGAATACCTCGGCATGGAGCTCGAAGCGGTGTCGGGCACCGACGAGGACACGCCCCCGCCCGGAGGGCGCCTCCACGTCACGGTGCTCGGCCATCCGCTGCGGCCGGCGGCGGTGGCCGCCGTGGCCGCCCGCATCGCCGCCTGCGGCGCCAACATCGACCGGATCACCCGGCTGTCCCGCTGGCCCGTCACCACCATCGAGCTCGACCTCTCCGGAGCCGACGACCCGGCCCGGCTCCGCAGCGGGCTGGCCACGGAAGCCGCCGCCGGGCGCTTCGACATCGCCGTGCAGCCGGCGGGGCTCCACCGCCGGGGGAAGCGGCTCGTGGTCATGGACGTCGACTTCACCCTGATCCAGGCCGAGGTGATCGAGCTCCTGGCCGACCGGGCCGGTCAGGGGGCGGAGGTGGCCCGGGTCACCGACGCCGCCATGCGGGGGGAACTCGACTTCGAGGCTTCGCTGCGGGCCCGGGTGGCCCTCCTGGAGGGCCTCCCGGTCGACGCCGTCGACGACGTGCGCCGGGCCGTGGTCCTCACACCGGGAGCCCGGACACTGGTCCGCACGCTCAAGCGCCTCGACCATGAAGTGGCCATCGTCTCCGGCGGCTTCACCCAGGTGACCGACGCCCTGGTGGCCGAGCTCGGCCTCCACTACTCGGCGGCCAACACGCTGGAGATCGTGGACGGTCGCCTCACCGGGCGGCTGGTCGGCCCGGTCGTCGACCGGGCCGGCAAGGCCCGGGCCCTGGAACGGTTCGCCGAGGCGGCCGGCGTCCCGCTGGCCCAGACCGTGGCCATCGGCGACGGCGCCAACGACATCGACATGATCACCCGGGCCGGCCTCGGGGTGGCCTTCAACGCCAAACC
>JAUZEX010000647.1 GCA_030838815.1 Actinomycetota bacterium | reverse complement strand
GCGACGGCGGTGGCGGCCCCACCCGGGAGATGCTGGAGGCGGCCCGGCGGCTGTCCTCGATCCAGGGCGCCGATGACCGGGTGCCGGTCGTGGCCCTCGAACCGCCGGCCGCCTTCTTCGCCGCCGTCGAGGCCGATCCGGCGCCGCTCCCGGTGTGGGTGGGCGACCTTTACCTGGAGAAGCACCGGGGCACGTTCACCAGCCAGGCCGGCATCAAGCGGGGCAACCGCCGGGGTGAGGCGGCCCTCCAAGCGGCGGAGCTGTGGACCGCCGCCGCCGGTACCGACGCCGGCGCCGAGCTGGACGGCGTCTGGCGGCTGCTCCTCACCAACCAGTTCCACGACATCCTGCCCGGGTCGTCGATCCGTTGGGTGGCGGAGGAAGCCGAGGCCGAGCTGGCCGAGGTCGAGCGGCAGGCGGGGGCCGTCGCCGCCCGCGCCCTGGACGCCATCGCCGCCTCGGTCGACACGGCCGGTGTGCCCGATCCGGCGGTGGTGTTCAACGCCACGCCGTTCCGTCGCCGGGAGGTGGTGGCGGTGGACACCCAACTGCGGCTGGTCGACGTTCCGCCGCTGGGATGGGCCACGGTCGGCGGCGACGCCGGCCCCCTCGCCGGCGGGGAGACACCGGTCGAGGTCGGCGCCCGGTGGATGGCCAACGGGCACCTCCGGCTGGAATGGGACGCCGACGGCCGGCTCACCCGCGTCTTCGACCTGGACCACGACCGGGAGGTCCTGGCCGGCGGGGCGTCCGGCAACCTGTTCCAGCTCCACGAGGACCGGCCCCGGGACTATGACGCCTGGGACGTCGACCGGGACTACCTCGACCACGTCACCGACCTCGCCGGCGACGCCCTCACCGGCCCGGTGAACATTGAGTTCGTCGAGGCCGGGGGTCTGCGGGGGGCGGTGCGGTTCCGCCGCAGCTTCGGCGCTTCGGTGATCGACCAGACCATGGTGCTCGACGCCGGCTCCCGTCGGGTCGACTTCGTCACCGACGTCGACTGGCACGAGGACCACAAGTTCCTCAAGGTGGCCTTCCCGGTGGCGGTCCACGCCGCCGACGCCCGCTTCGAGATCCAGTTCGGCCACCTGGCCCGGCCGACCCACGCCAACACCGCCTTCGAGCAGGCCCGGTTCGAGGTCTGCGCCCAGCGGTGGGCCGACCTGTCGGAGGCCGGCTACGGCGTCGCCCTCCTCAACGACAGCAAATACGGCTACGACGCCCGGGGACACACGCTCCGGCTGTCGCTGCTCCGGGCCCCGACCGCCCCCGACCCGCTCTGCGACCGGGGTCGGCACCGCTTCACCTACGCCCTCCTCCCCCACGACGGGGACCTGGCCCCCGTCATCGCCGCCGGCTACGCCCTGGGCGCGCCGCTGGCCGTCCGGGCCCCACGGCCGGCGGACGGCGCCGCCGGGGCGGCCACCCGGCCTCCGGAGCACGCCGTGATGGCGGTCTCCGACCCCGGTTTCGTGGTCGAGACGGTGAAGGTGGCCGACGACGGCCGCGGGGTGATCGTGCGGGGCTACGAGGCGCTCGGCGGGCGCCGGCGGTTCCGGCTCCGGCCCGGCGTGCCCTGCACCGGCGCGGTCCGCACCGACCTGCTCGAGCGCGACGGCGAGCCGGTCGAGGTCGACGAGGGGCGTGGCATCACGTTGACCGTCCGGCCCTTCGAGCTCGTCACCCTCCGGCTGCTGCCCTAGGCGCACGGCGCACCTATTGCGCCGGCTCGCCCCAGCGGGGGAGGCTCCGGGCATGGCCGACGAATCGTCTGTGCTCCACCGCCCGGGCACTCCCTGCTGGGTGGTCCTCGCCACCCCCGACGCGGCCCGCACCGGCCCGTTCTACGCCGGGCTGTTCGGCTGGTCGGCGCCGGCAGGCGACGGCGGGTTCGACACCGTCGAGTGCGACGGGCGCGAGGTCGCCGGAGTCCTGCCCCTGCCGGCCGAGGCCGCCGAGGCCGGGGCAGCCTCCCGGTGGATCGTCTACCTCGCCACCGACGACATCACCCACTCCCTGAATGCGATCCATTCCACCGGCGGGGAGATCCTCGCCCCGGCCTTCGACGTCGGCGACCTGGGCCGGATGGCCGTGGTGGCCGACGGCACCGGCGCCCAGTTCGGCCTGTGGGAGGCCGGCACCCACCCCGGAGCGGAGGCCATGGGCGAGCCGGGTTCACTGACCTGGGCCGAGCTGCGCACCCGGTCCCGGGCGTCGGCGGCCGGCTTCTACGAGGCGGTGTTCGGCTGGGAGGTGCAGTCGGTCCAGGCCGGAGCCGAGACCTTCATCACCTGTCTGCTCGACGAGGAGCCGGTGGCGGGCATGGTCGAACTGGGGGCGGCCGACGGCCAGACCCCGTCCTACTGGATGCCCTACTTCGCGGTGGGCGACTGCGATGCGGCCGCCACGCTGGCCGACGGCCTCGGCGGCGAGGTCTGCGAAGAGCCCCACGACGCTGCCGGGCGGCGCCTGGCGGTGCTGCGGGACCCGCTCGGAGCGCTGTTCTTCGTCGTCTCCGAGGGCGCCGACCGCTGAGGCCGTGGGGCCCACCCCCACGGCGTCAGCCGAAAATTCAAGCGATCAGTCGATCGGGAGCCGGCCGAGCAGCTCGGCCTTCTTCTCCTCGAACTCCTCGTAGGTCATCAGCTTCGCTTCGTAGCGCTGGTGCGTGACCTCGATCTCGTGGAGCAGTTCTGCGGCCGAGATGGGACCCTCGCCGGGCTCGTGCGTCACCTCGACGTCCTCGGCGGTGGGATTCCGGGCCTCGGCGGACCGCTCGAGGCGCTTCTCGCGCTTGGCGGCGGCCTTGGCCTTCTTGGCCCGGTCCCGTTGGAGCTTGGTGAAGCTCGTGCGTTGTGTGGCCATGCTTCTCCTTTCGCCAGCAGCCTAAAGGCGCGGCGGCCAAAACCCGCCCCTACAGGCGCCGAACCCGGCTCACGATCTCTTCCAGCGCACCTGGCAATCGGCTGGTCAGATGGCTGGCCAGATCCGTAAGCGACGCGCCGGTGACCCCACTGCACACCACGACCCGCGAATCCAGGCGGTGCTCCAGCAACCCCACGAACACCGGGGCGAGCACCCGCTCGCCAGCTGAAGGCGAGACGGTGAGCGCCTCCGGCGGCACGCCGAGATGTTGCAGCGCCGCCCGGTGCCGTTCGACGACGGCCGGCCGGGTGACCGCCTCCAGCTTCTCACACGGGTCGGTGATTTGCCGGAGAACGGCCGCTGTCTCCATCGTGGCGGACAGCGGGCCGTTCCCGCCAACCGTCTCCGGGCCTCCGGCAGGCCCCGCCGGGGCGGGGATGGCGGGCTCGCCCGGGGGTGCCGGGAAGGGCGCCCCGCTCACCAGGTCGAAGGCCAGGGTGGTCGACCGGTGGGCGACGGCCCGGCGGGTGGGGACGGTGTAGTCGAGCCGCACGAGCTGGACCCAGATCCACCCGAGGCCCACCAGTGTGACCCGCTCGACGAAGAGGAGCCCCCGCCGCTCCCGGGCCACGGCCGCCCGGCCGGCCCGGTCGGACAGGCGCACCGGCCAGGCCGGCGGCAGGAGGACGGACGGCCCGCCGGCGGCCGCGACCAGTGTCTCGGCGGCCGCGTTGACCGCCTCCACCATGCCCGAGTGGTCGAAGCGGAACAGGGCCATCCCGACCTCGTCGGCCCAGCCCCGGGCGGCGGCGGTGTAGCTCATGAGGCTGAAGAAGAGTGGCCGGCGCCCCTCGCTGCGGGCCACGCCGTAGAGGGCCTGGAGCTCGGGCCGCCCGACGGGGGTGAGCTGGGCCTTCACCTGGGCCACCGCGTCCCGGCTGCGGACGTCGACACCGCCGTCGGTGCCGGCGCCGGTGCAGCAGGCGTCGCCGAAGCCGAGGTGGCGCATCCACTCCGCCGCCACCTGCTCGGCGTCGTCGGGAGACCGGATGGTGCGCGCCGGCGCGCCCGAAGTTCGCCCTTCCCCGTCATCCGCCACCAGGTACGAATATCACGGTTGGGAGGTGATGTCGGGGATCCCCGCGACGGCGCTGACCAGGGCCGTTTCACTGGATGTTCACAATCCGGTGACGAAGGCGGAACGTTGCGCGCCGACCATCAGGGTCGATGACAATGCCGGGTACTTCCCCACAGGCGGCCTGCGTGCTCCTGCGTGTCTGGCTGCCGGACCGGCCCGGGGCCCTCGGCGCCGTCGCCTCCCGCATCGGTGCGGTGCGGGGGGACATCGTCGGCATCGACGTCCTCGAGCGAAACGAAGGCGTGGCCATCGACGAGTTCGGCGTGATGCTGCCCGACGCCGAGCTCCTCCCCCTCGTCGTCCGCGAGGTCGAAGAGGTGGACGGGTGCCGCGTCGAGCACGTGACCGTCGTCACCCACTTCCCCGATCCGCGCCTCGACGCCCTGGTCTCCGTGGCCGTCGTCTGCGAGGCCGACGATCCCGTCGCCCTCCAGACCGCCCTGGCCACCTATGCCGGCTCCGCCTTCCAGGCCGACTGGGTGGCGGTGATGGACGACGACCGGGTGCTGGCGTCGTATGGCAACCCGCCGGCCGACAACTATCTGGTCGCCCTGGCCCAGGGGGCCGCCTCGTCGCCGGCCGTCGCCTCGGGCCTGGCCGGGCCCGACGACCTGGCCGCCGCTCCTCTGACCACCCGGGGGGCCGTCCTGCTGGTCGGGCGGACGGGCAACGAGTTCCGCGAGCGGGAGCGGGCCCAGCTCCTGGCCCTGGCCCGCATCGCCGACCACGTGTGGCGCCGCCTCGAGGCCGGCCCACCCAAGGTCGGCCTGCACCCCGTCGGCGCGACGGCGGGTTGAACGCCATGCCGCTCGCCCTGGTCACCGGCTCTGCGGAGCACCTCGGCGCCGCCGCCACCGCGGTCGGTCGGGCCGGCTTCGAGGTCGTGGTCTGGCAGACGACGGAGGATGCCGGGGAAAACCCCGCCGTCCTCTTCGACTGCTATGTACAGCTGCCCGGCTCGACGATGCCCGGCGTCGGCCGGATCGCAGCCCCGGACCTGGTCTGCCGCATCGACACGCTGGCGGCCGTCGCCGGCCGGCTCCGGCCGAACGCCGCCATCATCCTCGGCGTGGAGGACGGCGACGGTTCCGGTCTTCCGTTAGCCGCCAGCGCCGCCGGCGGCCTCCTGGCCGCCGTCGCCCTGGCGCTGTTCGAGGACCTGGACCGGCCGGCGGCCCGGATCGCCGTCATGTCGGTGCTGGACCTCTGCCGGCCCCCGGAGGAGGGTGGCGTCGCCGTCATTCCCGCCGTTCAATGGGAGATCCCCACCCCGCCTCTGGTCTCGGCGCCGTAGCGGGCCAGTTCCCGGGCCAGGTCGAGGGGACCGATCTTCGAGCGGCCCGCGACGGCCCCGTCGTCGATGCGGTCGGCGGGCACGATCCAGGCGACCTCGAACTCCAGACCGTCGGGGTCCTTGGCATAGAGGCTCTTCGTCGTGCCGTGGTCGCTGGCGCCGACCAGGGCGCCGGCCGCCGACAGCTTCTGGGCCAGACCCTCCAGCTCGGCCAGCGTGTCGACCTCCCAGGCGAGGTGGTACAGGCCCACCGCGCCCCGCCCGGCCGGTGAGTCGGCCGCCGACGAGCCAATCTCGAACAGGCCGAGGTCGTGGTCGTTGGTCGAACCGGGAGCCTGGAGGAAGGCGGCGCCGCCGAACCCGTCCGGCAACACGTTGAGCACCCGGAAACCGAGCACGTCGGTGTAGAAGGCGACGCTGCGCTCGACGTCGCGGACGTAGAGCACGGCGTGGTTGAGACGGGTGATGGGCATGGGTGCCGCTCCTTCCTCGGTCAGTCATCCCGAGCAACGCGGTTGAACTTTCAACTATTCCGGTAGAGTCGGCTCCGATGGCGACACGCTGGCTCGACGATGACGAGCAGGCGACGTGGCGGGCCTTCCTGGCCGCCACCCAGCTGCTCATGGACCGCCTCGACCGGGAGCTCCAGTCGGCGGTGGGGTTCCCCCATGCCTACTACCAGATCATGGTCCGCCTGTCCGAGGCACCGGAGCGGACAATGCGGATGAGCGACCTGGCCGAGCGGTGCCACTCGTCCCGCAGCCGCCTGTCCCACGCCGTCAGCCGCCTGGAGGAGAACGGCTGGGTCCGCCGCCAGGCGGTGGCGGCGGACCGGCGCGGAGCGGTGGCCGTCCTCACCGACGCCGGCCTGGCCGCCCTCGAGGAAGCGGCGCCGATCCACGTCGAGGGCGTCCGCCGCCACCTGTTCGACCAACTCGACGCCGCCCAACTCGAAGCGCTGGGCGCGATCAGCCGGCGCCTCTACGGTCACCTGGAATCCACTCCGATGGCCGGATGACGCCCGCCGGGAATTACGAGCGGGGTCCCTCGGGTCGGTCGTCGGGCCGGCCGCCAGCGAGGGCCCGGTCGAGCTTGATGCGGCGGATCGAGACGTAGGCCAGGGCGGCGGTGACGATCCCGACGTTGACGACGGTCGTGGCGGGCACGGCGCCGAGGAGGCCGAGCATGGCCAGAATCGGCCAGACGACGATCCCCACCACCGCCAGCAGGGAGGTGACCTTGAGCCACGGCGGGCGGGGGACGGGTGACGCCGGCCCCGGCTCCGGCCCCTCCCCGCCCTGACTCACGCCTGGAGGTAGGCGTGGATCACGAGGATGCCCATCACGATCGAGGCGATCACCACCGCCACCAGCATCACCATGAACCAGTCCAGCCGCTGGACGAGCGGGGTCTCCTCGACGATCCCCTCGGGGCGCCAGCCGCACAGCGGGCAGACGCCGTCGGTGAAGCGGGGGGAGAACTCCCAGTCGTCGAACTCGCAGCGGACCCGGACGCCGTCGCCCGTCCCCAGGACACGATCCTTCAGGATGCTCATGCCGCCGCCTTCCGCCACAGGTACAGGCTGGCCGCGGTGCCGATCACCAATGACTGCCAGATGAGGTAGAGCAGGAGCAGCGAGGTGGGCTTGTGGCGGCCGAGGAGCCGGCGCGAGACGGCCGGCGACGCCAGGCGGCTGGACCGCCCGGCCGACGTGGGGCTGCCGCCGGAGCCGAGCGCCGAACTGGAGGCACCGACACCAGAGCCGCCGGACGAGCCGGACGAACCGTTCCCGAACGAGCCGGCGTCGGAGGCGAAGGCGGGGCCGGCCGCGGCGACGGCGCCAGGGCCGACGGCACGGGACAGGTCGGCGGGACCGCCGGTCGCTCCGGCGTCGGACGGCGGCGAGGGCAGCGAGCCGGTGTCGCCGCCGATGTCGCCGGGGAGGCCGTCGTCGAGCTGACCGCCGGCGTCACCGGGGACGGCCAGCGAGTCGGCGAAGACCTCACCCACGGCCAGGGCGGTGAACTGGGCCGGAACGCCGGGAGCGGGCGAGGCCGGAGCCAGGCGGATCAGCACGCCGACGGCGTCGAGGGTGAGCTGGTGGTCGGTTTGCTGGAGCGAGGGCGCCAGGGAGCGGACTTCGACGCCGGCCTGTCCGAGCGCCTGGTTGAGGGCGGCGCTGGCCTGGGCGCCGGCCCCGGCCACTCCGGCCACAGCCTGGCCGTTGACCGACACGCCGTCGGCGCCGATGGTCACCGGGGTGCCCCCCACCTCGGCCGCTCCGACGTTGACGGTGACGGTCTTCTTCGGCGTTCCGTCGTTGGTCACGATGGCCCGGACGTTGACGTTGTGCAGCACGAGGGCACCGCCGCCGAGGACGAGCCGGCCGACGGAGCTGGTGCCGTCGAGCACCAGGGTCGAGCCGTCGAGGCGGCTCTCGCTCCGAGCCGTGTCACCGGCGACGCCGTCCGGGGTATCGGCGGCCGGCATCGCATAGCGCCGGGCGTCGTCGGCGGTGAGGAACCGGGCCCGCCAGTCCACCAGCGCCGTCCGCAGGGCTGCCACCCGTCCGGCGTCGAGAACCCCGGACACCGGAGTCGCCGGTGACGACGGGCCGGCGCCGGCGGGGGCCGAAGCGGAGAGGAGCGTGGAGTTGCCGCTCTTGGGCGGGAGCGACGGGAGGGCGGGGGCGCCTCCGCCGCCGGGCGGGGCGGGGGCGCCGCCGCCGAGGGCCACGCCGCCGGACTGCGCCGCGGCGATCGCCTTGTGGTCGGTGGTCTGCGACGAGGCGAACGGCCCCGGCTGGCTGCCGACGGTCACCGGCTTGTCGTCGCACTGGGGCGGGCAGCGCGTGTCGGCGTACTGGGGCTGGTTCTGCTGGCCGCTGGCGGCGACCGTCTGGCCCAGCGGGCCGGTGTCGAGGGGGCTGGAGTAGGCCTGGGCGTTGGGCGAGCTGTCGAGCCGGGCGGCGGCCAGGGGATAGTGGTTGTCGACGGCGCCGGTGGCGTAGTTGGGGAAGGCGCTCGACCCGGCCTGGGCGTGGACGGCGGTGGCGCTGACCGTCCCGTTGTAGTTGCCGAGCTCGGTGGCGGCACCGCCCCGCCCGGCCGCCAGCAGCACGGTGGGCGCCACGAGCAGGACGGCCAGCGATGCTCCCAGCCGCCACCGGCGCTCGATCATGACCCCTCCTTCGGTGTCCGTCCCTTGGTTTCCTCGAGAGCCTGTCGGATGAACTCGTCGATGTCGAGCCCGTCCCGCTCGGCCCGTTCCTCGAGACCCCGTAACAGGGCCGGCGGCAGCGACACGTTCACGTCGGTCATCAGGTCGCGGCTGCGCACCCGCGGGCCGGGCCCCCCGGCGGCCGCCGCCGCTCCGACGGGGGCCGGCTCCGAGGTGTCTCCGAGATACGAGCTGCGGACGAACTCCTCGTCGGCGGCCAGAGCCGCCGCCGTGCCGGAGTAGCCGATCTCGCCCTTCTCCACCACGTAGGCCCGGTCGGCCACGGCCAGGGCCCGGGTCACGAACTGCTCCACCAGGATGAGCGCCGTTCCGTTGTCGCGGAAGGCGCCCACGATCTCGAACAGCCGGTCGACGATGGCGGGGGCGAGGCCCTGGGACATCTCGTCGACCATCAGCAGCCGGGGCTTCCAGATGAGCGCCCGGGCCAAGGCCAGCATCTGCTGCTCGCCGCCCGACAGCGTTCCGGCCGCCTGTGACCGGCGGCGCTCCAGCGACGGGAAGGTGGCGAACGCCTCGTCGACCCGCCGTCCCGCCTCGGCGGCGTCGAGCTTCGCCAGGGCGGCCGACAGGCGGAGCGACTCGTCCACCCGGAGGTTGGGGAAGATGCCCCGGCCCTCGGGCACATGGAGGAGGCCCCGGCGGGTGATGCGCTCGGCGGGCTGGCCGGTGACGTCCTCCCCGGCGAAGCGGACGGTGCCGGCCATGACCGGGATCATCCCCGAGATGGCCCGCAGCGTCGTCGTCTTGCCGGCGCCGTTCAGCCCCAGGAGGGCGACGATCTCGCCTTCTTCGACCGTGAGCTCGATCCCGAAGATGACGGGCAGGCGGCCGTAGCCCGCCCGCAGCCCGGTGACTTCCAGCAGCGCCATCTAGACCACCGCCTCTCCGAGGTAGGCCCGGATCACCGTCTCGTCCTGGCGGATCTGAGCCGGCGCGCCCTGGGTCAGCATCTCGCCGAAGTCGAGGACGTAGATGTGGTCGCAGACCCGCATCACCAGGGCCATGTCGTGGTCGACCAGCAGCATGGTGACGTTGAACCGGTCGCGGACCCGCAGCAGCAGCTCGGCCAGCTCCGCCGTCTCCCGGGTGTCGAGACCGGCGGCCGGCTCGTCGAGGAGGAGCATCCGGGGCCGGCCGACCAGCGCCCGTCCGAGATCCAGCCGGCGTTGCAGGCCGACGGGGAGGTCGCCGGCCAGAGTGTCGGCCCGGTCGGAGAGGTGCAGGAAATGGAGCAGGGCCCGGGCCCGCTCCTCCGCCTTGCGCTCCTCCAGGCGGGCCAGCGGCGTCCGGAAGGCGTCGGCCAGCATGCCGCGCGATGAGCGGGCGTCGACGGCCACCATGAGGTTCTCCAGCGCGGTGAGCCCCGAGAACAGCTGGAGGTTCTGGAACGTGCGGGCCAGCCCCAGTCGGGACCGGCGGTGCGGCGGGAGGTCTCCGAGGTCGTGGCCGTCGAAGACGACGCGACCGGTGTCGGGCTTCAGGACCCCGCTCACGCAGTTGAAGAACGTGGTCTTCCCCGCCCCGTTGGGCCCGATCAACCCGACGATCTCGCCGGTGTTGACCCGCAGTGAGGCGTCGTCGAGGGCCCGCACCCCGCCGAAGCGGACGGTGATGTGCTCGACCTCGAGGAGGCTCGGGGGCTTCACCAGCCTCCCCTGAGGCATGCTGGCCGTGGTCCGGGTCATTGGGCGCCTCCCGTCCGCACGGGAGGTGTGGCGGCGGCCTCGCCGCGGGCGCCGGCGGGCGTCTCGGCCACCGCGAGGTCGACCTCGCCCGCCCGGGCCGGCCGACGGGCCGCCCGGTGCTGGAGCAGGTGCTGCAGCTTGTGCTGGACGTCGGTGACCATCCCGTCCGGCGTGACGATCAGCTGGACGATGAGCAGGGCCCCGGTGACGAGGTTGAACCACTGGGGCGACACGTGCAGGCGGCGGAGGATCTCCGGGCCG
>JAUZEX010000625.1 GCA_030838815.1 Actinomycetota bacterium | reverse complement strand
CGGGTTCGTCGGCGGCGTAGAGGTAGGTGCGGGCCAGGTGGCGGGTGGCACCCACCAGCGCGTGGGCCAGCATGGCCGGGTCCTGGTCGGGGATGCGTCCGTCGGCCATCGCCTCCTTCAGGTGGCGGGTGACGTCGTCTATGGCCACCGCGTCGTTCTGGCGCAGCGCGGCGGCGAAACGCTCCTCGGTGGCGGCGAACTGCGACAGGTTGAAGAGGTGCCGGTTCTGCCGGAACCACTCCAATGACGCCCGGATGCCGACCTCGATCCGCCGCAGCGGGTCGGGCTCGTCGCCGATGGCGGCCTGCTGGAGGCGGCGGAGGTCCTGCGAGGAGGAGGCCAGGTTCTCGAGGAAGAGGTCCTCCTTCGACTCGAAGTACCAGTAGAAGACGCCCTTGCCGACCCCGAGCGATTCCACGATCTCGGCCACCGACGTGGGGTGGTAGCCCCGCCCGGCGAACAGGCGGGCTGCCTCGTCGAGGATCTGCTGGCGGCGGACCCGGCCGCGGGCGGTCAGCTTGCGCTTCACCCCCGCCAGGCTAGGAAGCGCTTGACCGGACGGTCAATTTAGAACGACGACACGTCGACTTCGGGTTCCTTGATGCCGTCGGGGTCGTCGCTGTTGTTCCAGTTGGAGTTGCCGGCGGCGATGAGGGCGCTGCGGACCTGGGCCGGCGTCGCCCCCCGGTGGCGGCTGATCCACAGGGCGGCTGCCCCGGCCACGTGGGGAGCGGCGAACGACGTGCCGGTCAGCGTCCCGTAGCCGCCGGAGTCGCCGAGGGTGGTGCTGTCCATCGGCATCGTGGAGAAGATGCACACGCCGGGGGCGATGAGGTCGACGGCCGGGCCGTAGTTGGAGAAGTTGGCCAGCGTGTCGTCCTCGTCGGCCCGGCACGACGGCGAACCGCCATGCCCGCCCGGCCGGCCGTCGGAATCGGCCAGCGCCGAGACGGTGATGACCTCGCCGTAGGCGGCGGGGACGAGGTGCGAGGCGTCCTCGTGGTCGTTGCCGGCGGCCACGACGTAGGTCACGCCCTCGGCCACCGACTTGCAGACGGCCTGGTGGAGGATGTCGCCGTCGCTCGAGCCGCAGTGCCCGTCGTCGGTGCCGACGCCGCCCAGGCTGAGGTTGGCGACGTCGATGTCGTTGCGGGGGTCGTTGTCGGTGCGGGTCGAGGTGACCCACTCGATGCCGCACAGCAGCTCCCGGGTGGTGCCGTTGGCGTCGTCGTCGAGCACCTTGACGCCGTACATGTGGGCGCCGGGGGCGACCCCGACCACGCCGATGTTGTTGTCGAGGGCCCCGATGATGCCGGCGGCGTGGGTGCCGTGACCGTAGTGGTCGTCGTAGCTCTTGCCCTTGGCGCAGGTGCCCCCGCCGGCCACGTTGAGATCGGGGTGGGAGGTGTCGATGCCGGTGTCGAGCACGGCCACGTTCACGTTGATCCGGGGCTGGTCGACGTCGTCGATCGCCGCCGCCTTGCTCACATCGGCCTGGATCCGCCTGATGCCGGTGGGCACGGCCTGCGCGTCGGCGTGGAACTTCCGGTCGGGCTCGATCGCCGCCACCAGCGGATCGGCGGCCAACACCGCCCGGGCCCCCGCGCTCATGGAGGCCGCAAATCCCAGCAGTGCGTGGTGGTAGGTGTCGAGGACGGTCAAGCCCAGCGCCACGGCCCGGCCGGCGGCGAAGACGTCGGAGTCGCCCGCCGCGGGCCGCAGCGCCACCACGAAGGTGGCCTCCGGAGCGCCGTCGGCATGGGCCACGGACGGGATGCCGGATCCCAGGAGTACCGCCCCCGTGAGGGCTACGGCTCTCAGCCGACCCACCGTGACAACCCCCAGTCGCAGCGCGCCGGCCGCGCCATCGCCTGAACAAGGATGTTGAGCCCTGAGGCCCCTGTCAAGGCGTCCTCAGCCCGTACTGTGGGCCGCCGTGGGCTACTGGATGACGAAATTCTTTCTGACGCCTTACCTCCGGCTCTTCTTCCGGATCCGGGTCGAGGGGCGCGAGCACATCCCCGGCCAGGGCCCGGCCATCCTGGCCTCGAACCACATCTCGTTCTGCGACTCCTTCTTCCTGCCCCTGGTTGTGCCCCGCCGGGTCCGCTACGTGGCCAAGGCCGAGTACTTCGACAACTGGAAAGTGGCCTGGTTCTTCCGCGCCAACGGGCACATCCCGCTCCGCCGGGGCGAGGGCGCCGACTGGAAAGGGGCGATGGCCGCCGCCGCCGACGCGCTCGGCGCGGGAGAGCTGTTCGGCATCTATCCCGAGGGCACCCGGTCGAAGGACGGCCGCCTCCACCGGGGCCACACCGGCGTGGCCATGCTGGCCAACCGCACGGGCGCCCCCGTCATCCCCATCGGGTTCATCGGCACGGACAAGGCCCAGCCGGTGGGGTCGAAGATGATCTGGCCCTTCAAGCGCATCACGATCCGGATCGGGCCCCCGGTCGACTTCAGCGCCCAGGCCGGCCAGCCGAGGGGCCAGCGGGTGCTCCGGGCCATGACCGACAGCGTGATGGCCGAGATCCAGCGCCTCTCCGGCCAGGAGTACACCGGGCGCTACGCCCCCCAGGGCGACCGGGTGTAGGGAGTTCCACCCGCCTCCCCCAAGGCAGGCGGGCTAGGTCCCGAAGGCGCGGGCCCGGTCGACGGCCCGCCGCCAGGCGTCCTGGCGCCGGTCGGCGTCCTTGCGACCCATCGTGGGGATGAACTCCGCCTCCAGCAGCCAGTAGCCGCCGAGCTCGTCGGGCGTCGACCACACCCCCTCGGCCAGGCCGGCCAGATAGGTGGCCCCCAACGCCGTCGTCTCCGTCACCGTCGGCCGGCGGACGGGGACGCCCAGCAGGTCGGCCTGGAACTGGCACAGCAGGTCCATGACCGCCGCCCCGCCGTCGGCCCGCAGTTCCGAGATGGCCGTGCCGCCGACGGCCTGCATCGCCTCGACGACGTCGCGGGTCTGATGCGCCATGGCCTCCACCGCCGCCCGGGCCAGGTGCGCCCGTCCGACCGTGCGGGTGAGGCCGAGGAGGGCGCCCCGGGCGTGGGGATCCCAGTAGGGCGAGCCCATCCCGGTGAAGGCCGGCACCAGGAACACACCCTCGGTGTCGGGAACCGAGGCGGCGAGCGGCCCTGTTTCCGCCGCCGAGCCGATGATCCCGAGCCCGTCGCGCAGCCATTGGATGGCCGCCCCGGTCACGAACACGGCGCCTTCGAGGGCGTAGGCCGTGGTCCCGTCGCCCAGGGTCCAGGCCACGGTCGTGAGCAGGCCAGCGGCCGGCGGCGGCATCTTCGGGCCGACATTCATGAGTACGAAAGAGCCTGTTCCATAGGTGTTCTTGGTCATCCCCGGGGTGAAGCAGGCGTGCCCGAACAGGGCCGCCTGCTGGTCGCCGGCGATGCCCGACAGCGGCGCCGCCACCCCACCCGCCCGGGCCGGGTCGCAGAGCCCGATCCGGCCCGAGGAGGGCCGCACCTCGGGCAACACGCCGACCGGTACGCCGAACAGATCGCACAGCTCCTGCGACCACGACAGGCTCCGGATGTCGTAGAGGAGCGTGCGTGAGGCGTTGGACGGGTCGGTGACGAACACGCCGCCGTCGGGCCCGCCGGTCAGGTTCCAGGCCACCCAGGCGTCGACCGTCCCCAGGGCCAGGTCGGGATTTCTCGGGTCGATCCCTCCCTCGCTGAGCAGCCATTCCATCTTGGTGGCGGAGAAGTAGGGGTCGAGCACAAGGCCGGTGGCGGCCCGGACCGCCGGCTCGTGGCCCGCCTCCCGGAGCGCGTCGCAGCGGTCGGCCGTCCGCCGGTCCTGCCACACCAGCGCCTGGTGGAGGGGCCGGCCGGTGCGGCGGTCCCACGCCACCACCGTCTCGCGCTGGTTGGTGATCCCGACCGCCGCCACCGCAACCCCGTCGTCGGCCAGGCGCCCGGCGAGGGCGGCCAGCGTAGTCTGGACCGCGGTCCAGATCTCCTCCGGGTCGTGCTCCACCCAGCCGGGGCGGGGGAAGTGTTGCGTCAGCTCCCGGTACGAGAGCCCGCAGGGCCGCCCCTCACCGTCGACGGCGAAGGCCCGGACCCCCGTTGTGCCTGCATCGACGGCGATGAGCGCGGGCATAAGCTGCCGCAGATTATCCGGGGCTCGAAAGGTGGAGGGCTCGAAACCATGCGGATTGGTGTGCTGACGGGCGGAGGCGACTGCCCCGGCCTCAACGCCGTCATCCGGGCGGTCGTCCGGAAAGGCGAGGGCGTTTACGGCCACAACCTGATCGGATTCCGCTACGGCTGGCGGGGCGTGATCGAGACCCAGACCACCGACCTGACGGTCGGCACCACCCGGGGCATCCTCCACCGGGGCGGCACCATCCTGGGCACCTCCCGGACGAACCCGTACAAGATGGACGACGGAGTCCAACGGGCGCTCGAGAGCCTGCGCCGGGAACGGATCGACGCCCTCGTGGCCATCGGCGGGGAGGACACGCTCGGTGTGGCCAGCAAGCTGACCGACGAGGGGGTCCGGATCGTCGGCGTGCCGAAGACGATCGACAACGACCTCTCGGCCACCGACTTCACCTTCGGGTTCGACACCGCCGTCCAGATCGCCACCGACGCCATCGACCGGCTCCACACCACCGCCGAATCCCACGACCGGGTGATGGTGTGCGAGCTCATGGGCCGCCACGCCGGCTGGATCGCCACCTTCGCCGGGATGGCCGGCGGCGCCGACGTGATCCTGATCCCCGAGGAGCCGTTCCACCTCGAGGCGGTGTGCGACCGCATCAAGGTTCGGCACTCGCGCGGTCGGTACGCCTCGATCGTTGTCGTCGCCGAGGGAGCGATGCCCGCGGAAGGCTCGTTCGTCGTGAAGGACTCAGAGGTCGACGC
>JAUZEX010000612.1 GCA_030838815.1 Actinomycetota bacterium | reverse complement strand
GATGCCCCACGGCCGGGGCCACGAAGGCTGGTTCTCCCCCGACGGGTTGACCTACTACATGAGCAACTACGGCAGCTATGCCGTCGTCCCCGTCGACCTGACCGATCCCGGCCATCCGAGAGAACTGGCCACGTGGCCGTTCGCGGTGCACGGAGGGTCGATCAGCGAGGACGGCCGCCGCGGTTACCTGGCGGGCATGCGCCCCGGCCCGAGCGAGATGTTCATCGTCGACACGACCGACGTCGGCCCGGGGCTGGCCAACGCCGGCCGGGTCATCGGGCGGCTCCCGCTCCCCGACACCACCGCCAACCAGTCCACCTACCGGCTCGACTACGACGGCCATCCCTACGTCATCAGCTTCGGGGAACTGCCTGCGTTCCCCCATGCGCCGTGCTCCGTGCCCCGGCGCCAGAACTTCGACGCCGCCCGCATGGTCGACATCGAGGACGAGGCCCACCCGAGAATCGTGGCCCGGTTCCTGAACGAGGTCGACGACCCGGCCAACTGCGACAAGGTGATCGGCGACGTCGAGACCACCAGCCGGGGCGCCGACCGGGGCGACGCCACGTGGCCGGTGGTGGCGCCGGCTCTGTTCCAGTACGACGACCACTACTGCACGCCTGACCGGCTCCACGATCCGACGATCCTGGCCTGCGCCCAGATCATGTCCGGCCTGCGGGTCTACGACATCCGCGATCCCTTGCACCCCAAGGAGATCGCCTACTACAACCCCGGCACCATCGGGCCCGGCGACGAGACGGTGGACTGGGCGCTGGCCCGGCCGGTGATCCGCCGGGACCTCGGCCAGATCTGGTTCGTCACCACCTTCGGCGGGTTCCGCGCCGTCGAGTTCGAGGCCGGTCTATGGCCCAATGCCGGCGACGCCTGCCCCCTCGGCCACGACGACTTCCAGGCCCAGTACGACCCCGGCTACGACGCCTGCCGGGCCGGTTCCTGGAAGGGCTAAGGCCGGCCGCCAGAGCCGCGGCTCACGGCCGACTGACGCTCTCCGGGCGGCGCCCGGCGCGGCGGGCGAGGCGGCCGGACCCCAGCGCCGTCAAACCGGCCAGAGCGGTCCACGAGATATCGGCGCCGGTCCGGGGCAGCACCGGGGCGGGCGCGACTGCGACATCGCCCTCTCCGGCGACCTCCGTGCCGGGCGGGCCCTGGCCGGCGGGCCCGACCCCGGGGCTGTCCTGGCTCGGCCCCGGCGTAGCGAGCGCCAGCTGGACGACGGGCGGAGCGGACACCGCCGGCGCCGGGCCTGATTCCGTCCCGCCGGGCGTGGTTTGGGCCGGGCCCGATTCCGCCGGGGGGGCAGGCGACCCGGTGGGCGCAACGGCCGGCGCCACGCCCGGCGCCGGGGCGGGTGACACCGTCGGCGGCGCGCTGTCGCCCCGAACGGTGAAGCAGACGTCGTTGCTCTTCTCGCGGGCGAACGGCCCCTGGGGCGCGGTCCCGGACACGAACCCGCGGTCGCAGAGCCGCGCGCCATCGGTCAACCCGTCGGGCACGGTCATCGGCGTGGTGAACTCGCCGTCATTGGGCGTGTCGCGTTCCTGCACGCTGAGGCCGTCGGAGGCGTGCCCGTCGACCGTCACGCAATCGAGCGCCTTGTGCAGCGACGGTCCGGCGAACAGGGCCGGGTCCCACCGCAGGGTGACCTCGATGAGCCCGCCGCGGGCGACTTCGCTTCCCGGCGGCGGACTCGTGAGCTTCTCCACACCGCCCGTCGGCGCTCCGGCCAGCACCTCGGGGCAGGTGTCGTCGACACCGCCCGGGTGGCTCGGTGTCGCCCCGGCCGTCCCCGTGACCGCCAACGACGAGGCGACCACCGCCATGCCTCCGACCATGATGCGTCCCCAACTCCGCATGTTTCTCTCCCGATTGAAATGTGGAGCCGGGATACCCACCCGAGGCGCATATGTAACACTCTGCGTGGCAAATTGGCCGCGGAGGGCGAAAATACCCGTCCGGCGGGCCTCGAGCGGGGGACCCCCCCTGGTTATGAACAGGAGCGTCTCGGGGAAGACCCGTCCCGACTCCGCCGCTGGGGGTCGACCCTTCGTTGCCGTCTAGCACCAGGAGGTCGAGTGTCGCCCTCGTCCCGTCCCGCTCCCCCCACCCTGCCCGTCGTCGCCTGGTGGCAGCTGTCGCTCCAGGCCTGGGAGGTGGCCGTCACCGCGCCGCTCGTCATGGGCCACCGACTGGCCCGCATGGCCGCGGCCGGGGCGAACCCGTCCGCCCGGGACCGCCGCGAGTTCACCCGCATGGGCCAGGAGAAGGTCACCGCCGGCTACGAGTCGATGGCGGCGATGGCAACCGCCTTCGCCGGCGCCGGCGCGACCACGTGGGCGGAGGCCGTCGACGCCGGCCTCCGCCTGGCCACCGGCGGCTTCGCCCCCGTCCACTCGAGGGTCATGGCCAACGGCCGCCGCCTGGGGAGGCGCCGACGCTGACCGCGCCGCGGACGGAGTCGGGCGACCCATATCGTTGGGGGCCGTGATCGAAGGACGGCCGGCCGTCATGGCGGGAGGACAACATGAGCGTGCGCACCGTGGCCTTCGCCCGGGACCGGGACGAACTCGTCGGTCTCCGGGCGGCTATCGCCCGTGGCGCACCGGACGCCGGGGTCCCGCTGGCCGACCTCCGGGCCACCTTCGAGCGCCTCAGCGCGGCGATGCCGGTGGGACCGGACGTCGAGCACGAGACCGTCGTCGCCGGGAGCCGGCCCGCCGAATGGACCAGGACGGCCGGCAGCCGGCCCGACGCCGCCGTCCTCCATCTCCACGGTGGCGGCTACGTCCTCGGCTCCCCCCGCACGACCCGCTCGGTCGCGGCCGGCCTCGCCCGCCACACCGGGCTTCCCGTGCTGGCCCTCGACTACCGCCTGGCCCCGGAGGACCCGTTCCCGGCCGCGATCGAGGACACGGTGGAGGCGTGCCGGTGGCTCACCGACCAGGGCGTCGATCCCCGCCGGGTGGTGATCAGCGGCGACTCCGCCGGAGGCGGCCTGACCATGGCCCTGCTGCTGACGTTGCGGGACCGGGGGCTCCCCCTCCCCGCCGGAGCAGTCGGTATCTCCCCGATGCTCGACCTCACGTTGTCGTCGCCGTCTCTCGAGGCCAACGTCGCCCGGGACCCCCAGGTCACCCTGGCCTTCCTGCGTCTGGCCGTCGATTCCTACCTCCCGCCCGGCATCGACCCCAAGACGCCGCTGGCCTCGCCGCTGTTCGCCGACCTGTCCGGACTTCCGCCGCTCCTGCTCCACGCCGGCGGCGACGAAGCGCTGCTCGACGACACGCTCCGGTTCGGCGAAGCCGCCGACGCGGCGGGAGTCGACGTCACCGTGGAATGCTGGGAGGCGATGATGCACGTCTGGCACATGCTGGCCCCCCGTCTCCCGGAAGCCGAGGCGGCGCTGGCCTCGATCGCCGCCTGGACCGGCGCCCTCCCCGGCCTCGCCGGCTGAACGCCAGGCGAGGACCACAAAGGGGGCAACTTGCCCGAAAGCACCATTCGGTTCACCAGAAAGCCCCTCCGATGGTCGAAAGTGGAGGCGTGCCTCTTTTGACGCGTCCCCATGCCGCTCCGAGCCCGGCGCCGGGCAGTCCGGCTCCGCCGGCCGCCCCCCGACCCGTCGTCCTGGTCGGCGCCGTGGTCGGTCTCATCGTCGCCTTCGTCGTCCTTCTGGCCGTCACCGACGGGCCGTCGGCCAGCGCCGTGCTCCACGCCCCGCAGGCCGTGGTTCTCGGCGCCGTCGAGGGCATCACGGAGTTCCTCCCGGTCAGCTCCACCGGCCACCTGGTCGTCACCGAGCGGCTGTTCGGCCTCGGTGGCAGCGCCAAGTCGCTCGAGACGCTCGACAGCTACGCCGTGATCATCCAGGGGGGCGCCATCCTGGCCGTGCTGGTGCTGTTCTGGCAGCGCCTGCTCGGCGCCGCGCTCGCCCTCGGCGGCATGCTGCGCCTCCCCGGGTTCCGCCGCAACACCGACCCCGGTGGCCGCCGGGTGGCCACGGCCATCCTCGTGGCCGCCGCCCCCGCCGGCCTCATCGGCTTCGCGGCCGGTGATTCCGTCAAGACCCACCTGTTCTCCCCCGGTCCCATCGCCGCCGCCTGGGCCGTCGGCGGCCTCGCCCTCCTGGCGCTGGCCGGGTGGCTCCGCCGCCGCGGCGAGGCCGGCGGGAAGGGCGGGTTCTCGCTCGAGCAGCTGACCTGGCGGCACGCTTTGGTGATCGGGGTGGCGCAGAGCCTGGCCCTCTGGCCCGGTGTCAGCCGCAGCCTCGTCACGATCGTGGCCGGCTGCCTGGTCGGGATGACGCTGGCCGCCGCCGTCGAGTTCAGCTTCCTGGTCGGCTTCGTCGTGCTCCTGGCCGCCACCGGCCTCGAGCTGGTGAAGCACGGGAGCGACATCATCAACGCCTACGGGTGGGCCAACCCCATCCTCGGCCTCGTCGTGGCCTTCGTCTGCGCCGTCGTCGCCATCCGCTGGATGTTGCGCATCATCTCCGGCCGCAGCCTGGCCGGCTTCGGCTGGTACCGGCTGGCCGCCGCCGCCCTCACCTTCGGGCTGCTCGCCGCGGGCCACATCTGACCAGCGCCACGTTGTCGCTCAGGCCGCCCCGCCGACAGCGGAGTCGACCGGGGGCAGCAGCCGCCAATCGCCCATGTCGATCAGCTGGCCCGTCGCCGACGATCCGCCCGACGACAAAGACTCATGAGGAGCGGGATCGCGGTCGGCGGTCCCAGACCCCGGGCCCTGTTCGGTGTCCTGCCCCCGCGTCCAGCCCCGCAAGCGACCCTCCAGGACCTTGGCTCCATTCCGCATGGTGCCCCTCCCCGACCTCGGTCATGCACTGATGTGGAGGACGATCGCGCCGGCAGGGACGACTCGTCTGCCTGGCCAGCGCTAATTCGCTCCTCCAGCCTGCTGGGGTCCCGGGGTACCGGGTAGCTGCAATCTCGGCCACCCCGACGTCGTTCACGGTCCGGCGGTGGCGGCGCTGATCCGCTCTTGAACAAGACGGCTTTCGGGCTTGGTGCGACGAGCGATCCGGGTTTGAGTGGGCGAAGCGCCGACGGCGGCGGCCGTCCCCCTGCACCGCCCCTACCGGAAGGGAACGAGGAGATGGCTGCGACGACCGCCGATGTCGACCGGTACCGGGCCAACCGTCAGGACGAGATCGACTCCGCCGCCGTCTACCGGACCATGGCCGGCCGGGAGGCAAACCCGGAGCTGGCCACGATCTACACCCGTCTGGCCGAGGTCGAAGAACGCCATCTGGCCTTCTGGGATGAGCAGCTGCGCATCGCCGGCGTGGAGCCCGGCCCCCCTCGCCTCACCTGGCGGGGGAAGATCATGTGCCGGCTGGCCCGCCGGTTCGGGGCCCGGGCCGTCCTCCCCGCCATGGCCTCGATGGAGGAGATGGACCAGCACGTCTACGACGACCAACCCGAGACCTCCGGCACGCCGATGCGGAACCAGGAGCGTTCCCATGCCCGACTCCTGCGCTTCGTCGTGTCCGGGTCCCCGGCCGGTGTGGCCGGCGGGACCCTGGCCCGGCTGGAGGGGCGCCACCGCACGCTGGGCGGGAATGCTCTGCGGGCGGCGGTGCTCGGCGCCAACGACGGGCTGACGTCGAATCTGAGCCTGGTCATGGGCGTGGCCGGCGCCCAGTTCCGCTCGCCCGTCATCCTCGTCACCGGCCTGACCGGGCTGCTGGCCGGGGCGTGTTCGATGGCCATGGGCGAATGGATCTCGGTGCAGAGCTCCCGGGAGCTCTACCAGCGCCAGATCTCCACCGAACGCGACGAGATCGCCACCATCCCCGACGAGGAGGCCGAAGAGCTCTCGCTCATCTACCAGGCCAAGGGTCTCCCGGAAGCCCAGGCCACCGCCATGGCCGGCGCCCTCATGGCCGACGAAGCCGGCGCCCTGGATGTCATGGCCCGCGAGGAACTCGGTCTCGACCCGAACGGGCTCGGAGGTTCCCCCGTGACGGCGGCGGCCTCGTCCTTCCTGCTCTTCGCCGTCGGTGCCCTCGTTCCCATGGTGCCGTTCTTCTTCCTGGCCGGCACCGCCGCCGCCGCCGCGTCGATCGCTGCTGCCGGAGTGGCGCTGTTCGGAATCGGCGCCCTCATCACCCTCCTCACCGGACGCAACGCGCTGGTTGCCGGCCT
>JAUZEX010000596.1 GCA_030838815.1 Actinomycetota bacterium | reverse complement strand
CATCCGATGAGGTACGACCTCGACCGTGAAGATTCCTTCACTGGTGTCGAACTCCGGGTCCCAGTTTTGGGCCACGTTGTTGTTGAAGTCGAAGGCTGCGGCGTGTTTGCGCCGATACGCTCCCCCGTCGAGGAAGTCGAAGTGGCCGCCCCAGTAGCCGATCGAATCGGACACGTCGACGGACGTCGAGTCGCCGTCGAAGAGGTGGATCCAGACCGGGTCGTTGTAGGTGACGCCGCCGCTGCCGATCTGCGGGTTCCACCGCATGGCCCGGCCGCCGGCCCCTCCGCCGGCGCCGAACAGCCAACCGGTGTTCTGGTCGACCCGGCAGTCGAAGATCGGGATCCCGTTGGCCGGGGCCTGGGGCTGCCAGGGGGTGAGCTTCCCCCGGTTGGGCCCGTCGTTGTAGAGGGCCATGATCGTGTTGCGATGCCCGCTCTTGTCCATCTCGGAGAAGCTCCCCGAGGCGTAGAGCTGGTGTTTGTCGGGCGAGAGCTGGATGGCCAGGACGGCGCCGGTCCCACAGGTGCCCGTCGAACCCTGGGGGCAGGCCTTCCCACCGTTGCCGATGAGCCCCGGCCCGGTCGACGTCGGGCCCTGGAAGCCCATGTCGACCACCCCGCTGGCGGCGTCGAGCGCGGCCAGCTTGGAGCGGGCCCAGACACAGCGGTTGTTGGTCAGCAGCTGCGAATCCTTGTGGGCGGCGGTGCCGCAGCCGGCGTCGTTGTCGGGCCGGTGCAACCGGGCGCTGGCGGGGATCACGACCGAGTCGAAGTCGCCGCCGATGTACACCAGGTTGAGGGTCGGCTCGTAGCGGACGGCCCGCACCGTGCCCTGCGGCTCCCCGGCGTCGAAGTTCGGGTCGACGTCGCCACCCGGCAGGTTGAGGACGGCGAAGTTGGTCCGGGGCACGCCGTTGATGTGGTCGAAGTTCCCGCCCACGTAGAGCCGGGAGCCGTCGGGCGAGACGTCGAGCGCCTGGACGACGGGCGTGACCGTGGCCGGGTGGTTGGGGCTGCCGAGATTCTCGAGTTTGGGGGCGAAGGGGAGGGCGGAGCCGAAGCCCGGACCGGGCGTCACGTCCAGCGCCCCGAGGTACGTCCGGGGGGTGGCGCCGAGGTTGGTGAAGCTGCCGCCGGCGTAGACGAGGGCGCCCGACGCCGACAGCGACGACACCGTCCCGGTGGCGTTCGGGTCCCAGGGAGTCAGGACGCCCGACCGGGCGTCGGCCGCGGCCAGGTTGTTGCGGACCGTGCCCCGCACCTTGGTGAACTTCCCGCCGAAGTAGACCTTCGTGTCGTCCTCCGACACGGTCAGGGCGGAGATCGTCGACCCGGGGTCGGGCGCCGGGTTGAACCCGGGATCCACGCTGCCGTCGTTGCGGACGGCGGCCAGCTTGTTGCGGGCCTGGCCTCCGACCGAGCTGAAGTCGCCGGCCACCCAGACGGTGCTCCCGTCCTTGGCCACGGCCAGCTCGTTGACCGAGCCGCCGCTCGTGCCGGCGTTCCAGACCGGCGCCCCGTTGGGGTCGACCGCGGCCAGCCCGTTCCCGTTGGCGAGGTAGACGCGGCTGCCGTCGGGCGCCACGCCCAGGGCCCCGACGGCGCCGACCGGCGGCACCCAGGGTGAGAGCCGGTTGCCGGCGGCGTCGCTCACGAAGGCGCCGATGCCGGGCCGGGGCTGGCCGGCGACGGTGGTGAAGTTGCCGGCGAAGTAGACCGTGGAGCCATCGGGGGAGACGGCGATCGACCGGACCGGGTTGGGGGCGGTGTTGTTGCCCGTGTCGGGGTCCCAGGCCGGGTCGACCGTTCCGGAGCTGGCGCTCACTCGGGCGATGTGGTTGCGGGCCTGGGCCTTGGAGGTACCGCGGGCGCCGAATTTGGTGAACTCGCCGCCGACGTAGAGCCAGGGCCCGTTCGTGGCCAGGGCGGTGACGTTGAACGACTTCGACGGCTGGGCGGCCGGGCCGACGAGGGCCGGGCTGAAGTTCGAGTCGAGGCTGCCGTCGGCCAGGATGTGGGCCAGGCCGTTGACCTGGACGCCATTGAGCTTCGGGAAGCTTCCGCCGACGAACCACCCGCCCCGCCCGTCGGCGGCGGCGACGTTGACCGTGCCGCTGTCGACCTTCGGGAACCCGGACTGGGGGGCGCCGTTCTGCCCGTCGACGGCACCGGCCGAGGCCGTGGTGGGGGCCAGCGAGGTGAACTCGCCGCCGACATAGGCCGTGTTGCCGGTGGTGGCGGTGGCCCACACCCGGGCCGAGAAGGCGCTCGGGCTCGGGAGGTGCTCCGTCCCATAGGTCGGCGTGGGGTTCTTGGACAGCGGGATGTTGAGCACGTCGGCCGACGCCGGCCAGGGCGCCACCATCTCGGCCAGCACTCCGATGGTCGTCAGCATCCCGACGACCCGGGCGCGCCGGTTCGTAGCCATCAGACAGCCTCCAAGTCACGGATGAACATCTCGAGGACCCCAGCGTGGATCTTCGACTGCCGTGCCAGTACGCCGGCCTCGCGGGCCTCGTCGTACCGGAAGAGGAGCTCGAGGCGGTAGAGCGCCCACAGGGCGGCCTCCGAGTCGAGCGGGACGTCAAGGAGGGGGAGCAGGCCCGGGGTGCGCCCGGAACCGGCGGCGACCGACTCCTGGGGAGTCCTGCCGTCGAAGCGGCACACGGTCTGGAACAGGAAGTGCAGCAGGTCGAGCCCGGCCGGAGCCGGCGCCGCCCGTTCCCAGTCCCAGACGTAGGTCGCGTCGTCGGTGCGGGCCATGTTCCACGGCGTGAAGTCGCCGTGCCAGGCGCCGAACGCCATCTCGACCGCCCCGAAGCGGCGCTCGATCCAATCCACGGCCCTGGGCACGATCTCCGAGGCACTGTCCTTGGCGGCCAACCGTTCCCGGACACCGGCCCAGTAGGAGCTCTCGGCGAGGCGGGCGGTGCTCCGGCCCCACAGGCCGGCGATCTCGGCGATGACCGCCATCGGCGGCTCGAAGACGTGGGCGGAGTCGGGCCGGACGGCGTTGGGCAGGGCCGAGGCGGCGATCAGCTCCAGGCGGGCGGCGGCCGGGGAGGCAGGTGAATCCCCCGAGCCCCAGGGCCCGGCGGCCACGAAGGCCGGCGGGGTGAACGTCACCGGACCCGTCCCCCGGGGCCCGGCGACGGCCAGGTCGGCCAGGACGCGGGCCTCGTTGCGGACGAGCCCGCCCGTGAGGTCGTTCCAGGCCGCCTTGACGTAGCCGACGACGGTGCCGTCGGGGGCCAGGACCTGGAGGACGGGCTTGCGGTTGAGCCGGGGCACACCGAGGATCACGGCCATCTCGAGGTCGTGGCGGCCGAAGATCGCCCGGAGGTGCTCGGTGAGGAGGACCCCGGGCCGCTCGTCGGCGGTCAGGGCGGC
>JAUZEX010000586.1 GCA_030838815.1 Actinomycetota bacterium | reverse complement strand
AGGCGGGGGTGACCACGCCCGTCATCATGCTGGTCGCCCCGGACGACACGGCCGCTGCGGTGCGAGCTCTCGCCCCGCGCTGAGCGCCCGCCCGCTTGGTTAGACTTGTTGCCTCTGTTGCTAGCGGTAGTGTAGTGAGACGCGAACGGTCCCAATGATCGGAGGCAGGTGGCGGCACGGCGGGCGGCGATGCGGGTTCTCGTGGCGGTGGGCGTGTTCGCCGCCGGCGGGCTCGCGTGGACCGACCTGGTCGCCGCGGCCGGCCACGACATCAGCGTCACCAACGACGCCGCCAAGTGCGACAAGACCTGGGGGCCACCCTGCTTCACCCCGGCCAACGGGACGGTGACCCAGGTCGCCGTGGGCGACACGGTCAACTGGCACGTCCTCGACGGCACCCACACCGTCACGCCGGTCGATCCCGCCGCCTTCACCGGGTCGGGCGATCTCACCGGCCCCGACGCCACCTTCAACGTGACGTTCGACAAGCCCGGGGTCTTCAGCTTCTACTGCAAGCACCACGGAAGCGTGGACAAGGACGGCAAGACGTTCCACGGCATGTGGGGAAAGATCGACGTTCGGGGCGACACGACGTCGACGTCGGCCCCGCCGGCGCCGGGCGATCCGCCGGGTGGGGCGCCGCCGCCGGGCAACCCGGACCCGGGCCCGCCCCCGGCACCGGCCCCGTCGAAGCCCGCCCCTCCGCCGCCCCCGTCGTCCGGGTCGGCCCCCCCGCCGTCGGCCTCCGGCGGCTCGGGTGGCTCCAACGGGTCTTCCGGCAACGGGCCGACGGCGGCCGGAACGGGCCGGCCCTACGTCGGGCCGCCGCCCACGGCGCCGCCGCCGGCGCCCGCCCCCCGGGAGTCGGCGTCCGCCGCACCGCACCCGTCCTCATCCCCATCCCCGGCACCGGGCAAGGGCAGAGACGGCGGTGGCGGCAACGACAACGCCAGCACGCCGGGGGCGACGGCCGTTCCGCCCGACGAGGCCGTGCTCCCTCCCAGCCCGGCATTCCCGACGCCGACCACGGCGCCGGTGGCGGCCGCCCCCACCGGAGCGCCCCAGGGGGATACCGTCGCCGTCCTCAAGGCGGAGCCCGGCGGTAAGCACCGTCGCATCATCCTGCTCGGCACGATCGTCGGCGTGGGCGCCTTCGTGTTCGGCGTCGGCGGCTGGAAGTACACCCACCGGGCCAGCAAGTACTGGCCGGCGTAGACCGCCAGGGTCAGCCGCAGGCGACCGAGATCAGGGGATAGGGGCTCACGGCCGGGCCCCCGCCGGGGTGGAACTCGAAGTGGGTGTGGTAGCCCTCGGCATCGCCCGTGTTCCCGGTGAGGCCGATCACCTCGCCCTGGGCGACCGGGCGGGGCACGGCCCCGACGATCTGCATCAGGTGCATGTAGACGTACGTGTTCCCGTCCGCGCCGGCCAGGAAGATCGTGATGCCCCCGCCGGCCCAGGGCCGCGTTTCGATGGTGCCGTCGACCACCGCCACATTGAGGGTGCCCCGCGGGCTGAGCAGGTCGTTGCCCATGTGGCGGCGGCCGCCGCCCCGGGGTGCGCCGAAGTCGTCGCTGAAGGCCAGGGGGCCGTCGATGGGGCAGACGAAGGCCGGCGGCGGGCCGCCCTTCCGGAGCCGCTGGCCGAGAGCGGACGCCGAGCGGCTCGACCGGGGGAGCGGCAGGTGGGAGCCCGGCGGGGGCAGCACGGCGGCCATGGCCGTCAGCTCGAGCGAGATCTGGTCCCGCTGGGCGGCGAGGTCCGCCATTGTCACGTCCTGGTCGTGGCGCCGGGCGGCGAGCTCGGATCGCCGGTCGCCCAGGCTGTGCTTCGTCTCGAGCAGGGCGTCGATGGCCGGCATGTCGCGGGCGCTGAGGTCGGCCACGAGGTGGGCCGACCGGTCGGAGCGCATCATGGCCGCCGCCGCTTCCAGGCTGGTGACGGCGGCCTGGACGACGTCGGCCTGGTAGACGGCCACCGCTTGGCGGGTGATCCGCTGCCGCAGCGGCCCGATGCGGCCCTCGAGGTCGGCGACCTGGCGGTCGAGGGCGTTGATCTGATCGCCGAGCCGGGCGTAGGCCACCTGCGCTGCGGCGTACTTCGTCGCCGCCTGGTTGGCCTGGGCCTTGAGCGCCGCGGCCGCGGGCGGTTGATCCGGCAGGCGACCGCGAGCCCCGGCCGGAACGGCCGCCGCGGTCACCACCAGGCACAGCACGACGCATCGAATGAGAAGGCGCATGGGAGAAGTGCCCGGGTCGAGCCCCCGTCCCGGACGGGGAGACGCTAGCCATGCCCTTCCATCCGGTCCAAGCTCGAGCACCCTCAGCGCGAAACGTAAGGTCACAAAGGCCACAGAAGTGATCAGCAGTGTGCCGGGGCAGACTCGGCTAACGGGGTCCCTGGAGCAGGAACTGCTCGAAGAACGCCAGGGTATGGCCGACCTCCTGCACCCGGTTGTCCCGCTTCTGGGAGCCGTGGCCCTCGTCCGGGAACACGATCAGGCGCGAGCCGGCCTTGCGGCGATCCAGCGCGGCCTGCATCTGGAGGGCTTCGCTCACCGGCACCCGGGGGTCGTTGGCGCCGCCGATGATGAGCAGCGGCGCCTTGACCCGGTCGATGTAGGTGATGGGCGAGAGCTGTCGCAGAGCCTCGCCGTCCCTCTGCGGGTCGCCGTACTCGGTGATCCGCAGCGCCCGCCGGTAGGGGGCGGTGTGCTCCAGGAACGTGGCCAGGTTGCTCATGCCGACCACGGCCACGCCGGCGTCGTAGGCGCCGGCGAACATCGTCATCCCCACCAGGGTCGAGTAGCCGCCGTAGCTGCCGCCGGTGATGCCGATCCTGGGCGGCTGCCCCGCCTCCCCCCACCGCGCCCGGATCCAGCGGGCGCAGTCCTCGATGTCGGTGATGACCCGCAACCGTTTCGGGCCGTCGTCGGAGTGGAGCCAGGCCTTCCCGTACCCGTCGCTGCCCCGCACGTTGGGCGTCACGTAGACGAACCCGGAGTCGACGAACAGCTGGGCGCCGGCGTCGAACCCCGGCTGGGCCTGGGCCTCCGGCCCTCCGTGGAAGTCGACCACGACCGGGCACGGCCTCGGGGGTCCGGGCGTGTCCCCCGAATGGGCGGGACAGGCGGACGGCCGGCGGACGAACATCGGGATCGGGGTGCCGTCCCGGGCCTGGTACGACTCGAGCGTGGCGGGGGCGAAGCGGCTCGGGTCGACCTCGGGGGCGCTGGGGAGGTGCCACTCGGTCAGGACGCCGGTCGTCCAGTCGAGGACGGAGCTCGACGGGAGCGTGGTGGCGGCGTCGAGGCGGATCGTCGTGTAGCGGCCGTCGTCTGTGGTGGAGCCGAAGGAGACGTGGTCGGCCGGCGGGAGCGGCGGCATCGAGAGGTCGCCGAAGGTCCGGGCGTCGAGGGCGTGGGGCCGGGTGTAGCCGCCGTCGTTGACGGTGTAGAGGATGCGGCCGCCGTCGCGGCTGATCGAGAAGCCGGCGACGTCGTGGCCCATGTCGGGCGTGATCGGGCTGAGCTCCCTGGTCGCCGTCCGGTAGCGGTAGAGCCGCTGGAAGTCGCCCAGTTTGGGGGTGCGGACGATGAGGTCCCCTTCGTCGAGGCCGAAGGCGATGTCGTAGTCCTCGGTCTCGTTCTGGCCCAGGAGCGGGGTGAGGGCCTTCGTGGCGGGGTCGTAGCCGAAGTACTCGCTGGAGGTGTTGCCGGTGGCCCGGGCCAGCAGGAGGCGGCCGTCGGGGCGGTGATCGGCCACGCTCCACAGCCCGTCCTCTCCGAAGACCAGTTCGGCCCGGCGGGTGGCGACGTCGTAGCGGTAGATGGCATAGGAGTCGGGCCGCCGGTCGTTGGCCTCGTAGAAGATCGAGGCGCCGTCGCGGCTGACGTAGGAGAGGGAGGCCCTGACCCCGTCCTTCTGGAAGATCGTCAGGAGCGGCCCGCCGCCGGCCGGCTGCAGGTAGAGGCCGGGGTTCTCGGCGCCGCCCCGGTCCCGCGACACGACGATGTGGCGGCCGTCGGGCATGACGTCCTGCAGCGTGGTCGGATCCTCGCCGCCGGTCAGCTGGACGGGGAAGCGCTGCGGGCCGTCGATCCGCCACACCTGGCTGCTGCCGGTGACCGACCAGTTGAAGAAGAGCCGCGTGCCGTCGGGGGACAGCCGGCCGGCGCCGGGGGAGCGCACGTCGAACATGGCCTGGACCCGCCGGCGGAGCTCGTCCGGGAGGGCCGGCGGGGCGTAGCGGGCCAGGAGCTCCGGGGTGACGGCCGGCACCGCCGGCGCGCTGCCGGCCGAGGGGGACGGGGACGTCGAAGCGATGACCGCCGTCGCCAGGAACAGCGACGCCAGGAGCAGCACCGCGGCGGCGGCCCGGCCCGGCCGGAGGATCACTGCAGGTCTCCCGGGACGACGAAGGCTTCCAGGGTGACGGGTTCGGAGCCGAGATCGGTCCAGGAGCCGCCGAAGGCGAGGGTGGCCAGGGCTCCGGTGGGGAACTTTCTGTGGACCCGGCCGATGAGGGCGGGATCTCCGTCCCGGCCGAGGCCCCGGACGAGGTCCTCGAGGCCCGGGTTGTGGCCGACGAGGAGCACGTCGGGGGTCTCCTCGGGGACCTGGCGGAGCCGGGCCAGGAGCTCCGGAGCGGTAGCGCCGTAGAGGTCGGGCTCGACGAGGACGTCGGTGCGGTCGGGGAGGCGCTCGCGGACGGGGGCCAGGGTGTCCTGTGCCCGCCGGGCCGTGGAACACAGCACGAGGGTCGGGGCCGGCCCGATCGTGGCCACGTGCTCGGCCAGGGCGTCGGCGGCCCGGCGGCCCCGGGGGGCGAGGGGTCGGTCGTGGTCGGCGAGGTAGGAGTTGTCCCAGCTCGACTTGGCGTGGCGGAGCACGAACAGCCGGTGCATCACCCCAGCCTGGCCGGGCGGAGGGCGACCCGTCCACGCCCGAACGTTGATTGCCCCCCCGGGGCGACGGGTAGCGTGTCGGCCATGACGAGCGAGCAGGCCACCCACGGCGACGTCGTCGCGTCCACGGCATCGACCGAGGCGTCGATGAGTCCCCAGCGGGTGCCGGTCAACGTGCATGAGACGAGCGAGGCGCTGGTGATCGTGGCGCCCCTCCCGGCCGTGACGGCCAAGGACGTGACGGTCGAGCTGCGGCCCGGGGCGGTGCGGTTCTGGGCCCAGCTGCGCAGCGCCGGGCCCCGCGACTATCTCCTGCACGAGTGGCACTACGGCGGCTACGAACGCGAGGTCGATCTCCCGTCCGGCTTCGGCGGCGGCGTGGAGGCCACGCTGTCCAACGGGCAGCTGGCCATCCGGGTGTTGCGGGGCGACGCCGCGACCCTCACGATCCAACCCGGCAGCGGCTGACGACACCGCGAGTTTCCTTTTCTCAGACCGTTTTCAGCTTTCCCGGGGCGCGCCGGGCCCAGGCGGGGTAGTTTCCGCGCTGCACTCAAGTCGAGGCCTCGTGAGGCCGATGTAGCCCATATCTCCTCTTCTGCCCTCCAGCGGCCGGCGGGGAGCCGATGAATTTTTGGGGCATCGGAGACAACGTGAATCTGGGGAATGTGCGCAGCAGCAGCGCGCCTTGGCGCGACTGGACGCGGCAGATCTGTAGACCAGGACAACTCAGCGCGATGGGCTTCGCGGTGGTCATCGGTGTCTTCGGGCTGGTCGGCGTCCACCCGGCCGAGAGCCGGGCCGACGCGGCGGCGACCCGCAGCGGGCCGACGCCCGACGGGTCGACTGCCAGCGGCGCGGCGCCGGTCCTCGACCTGCCCGTCCCTCCCCGGTTGCTGACCACGGATCCGCCCACCACCCCGACGACCGCGCCGCCGGAGACGACCACGACGACGGCACCGCCCGAGACGACCACGACGACGGCGCCGCCCCCACCCGCCCCGCCGATCACCGCGCCCCCGAAGCCGCAACCGCCGCCGGCCGCGCCGGTGCGGCGGGCCGCGTCGACCGGCCCGGCGGCGCAGGCCGAGGTGGAGGCCATCGCCGACTCCAGCCGGTGGAACTGGCGGGCGGCGGGCGTCCGCTTCAACCTCAGTTTCTTCCCGGATGACTGCTGCCACTGGGGCGTCTACGAGGCGGCCCGGTCGACCATCTGGGTCGGGCCCACGGCGTTCGAGGACCAGAACCGGCTCCGCTACGTCGTCCTCCACGAGCTGGCCCACGCCTGGCAGTACCGCCAGAACCGCTTCGCCCAGTTCATCAGCGACTACACGGCCTGGGGGTTCAGCACCATCGGACCCGCCCTCGAGGCTGGCGCAGATTGCGTGGCGAACGTGTGGGGCGCGGGCGGCGGCCACTACTGGAACTGCCCGGCCGACGCCCGGGCGCTGGCTACCCGCCGCCTGGCCGGCGACTGGCGCTGACCACGGCCACGACGGCGGTGCCGACGACCACCGCGGCCAGGACCACGATCAGGTTGGCGGCGTAGTCGTGGGGCAGTGACGTGGGGTTGCGGAGCACCCGGCCGTAGCCCCGCAGCTCGGGCCAGGTAAAGAGAAGCAGCGTTCCGGAGATGAGGAGAACGGCCTGCACCGGTGCCCGCCACCGGCCGGGAACGGCTCGGGCCACCAGGGCCCCGACGAGGATGACGGCCGGGGCCAGCAGGAGGTCGTGGGCCAAGGCCCCGCCGAGCAGGAAGCGGACGAGCTGGCCCGGCCGGGTGTCGACGTGATGGTGCAGCGCCCCCCGCACGCCCCACAGAATGAGGGCCCAACCGGCGGCGGCGGTGCCCCAGAAGAGCGGGCCCCGGCGGGGGGTGGGCGTGACGCCCGCGCCGCTCACAGCACCACCACCCGGGTCACCCACTTGGTCTGGTTGACGCCGGGTCGGTCGGGGCCGATCAGGCGCAGCGGGTAGCCGTGGTCGGGCGAGAGGGGTTGGCCGTCGAGGTGCGTGGCCAGCAGGGTGTCGGTGTCCTGGGCCTGGACGTGGTTCACGAATGTGATGCGGTACGGGCTCTGCTGCTCGAGCGACTCCACGTGGACGGCCGCCCCGGCCGGGGCGCCGGCCAGGCGCAGCAGGTCCCGCAGCCGCACCCCCGTCCAGCGGGCGGAGTAGCTCCATCCCTCGACGCAGGCGATCGGCAGGTCGGCGTCGTGGGTCGGCAACGCCCGCAGCTGCTCGCGCGTGAATGCGAGCGCCCGGGGAACGCGGCCCTCGACGCGCAGCCGGTAGCCGGGGGAGGCGGCGGCGTCCACGACACCGGCATTGCGGGCGCTGCGGTTGACGGGCCGGTCGGCCGGATCGCGGGGCGCCAGCAGCGCCAGGCGGCGGAAGCCCGGCAGGGTCTGGCCGACCGTCACCAGCGTGAGTGCCCCCGAGGCGGCCGCCACCGTGGCCAGGAATCCCCGGCGGGTCAGGCCGTCGTGGGGCCCTTCGGCGGTCGTGCCGAGGACGGGGTCGGCGTCGGCCAGCGCCGGCCGCTTTGGCGGCCGGTGAAGGGTTCGCCGGGTGATGGGCGCCTTGGCGCCGATGTGGGCGACCAGTGCCCCGATGGTGACCCAGGCCGTCCAGTAGTGGGCGGCGGTGAAGGAGAACCGCCAGGGGTACCACTGGGCGATGTTGGCCACGCCGCTGAAGACCATGAAGATCCCGCCGGTGACGAGGGCCAGGATCCCGAGCCGCTCGACGGCGTCGGCGATGCGCCGCCCGGGCGGGAAGGACACGAAGCGGGGCCACACCACCCAGAGCTTGGCCACCAGCACCGGGAGCGAGGCGATGCCGCTGGCCACGTGGACGCCCTGCGTGAGCCGGAACAGCCCGGCCGGGCGGGCCGGGACGGGCAGCCACGACAGGGGGTGCTGGTGGAGATGGGAGAACAGCCCGGTGACGAAACACGTGCTGAACAGCACGCCCAGGGAGGCGCCGAGCCAGGCGGCGAGGCGCTCGTCGCGCAGTGGGCTCCGGTAGGCGTGCTGGCGCAGCGGAAGATCGGGGTCCGTGGTGTACGTCGCCACCATCCTCGTGACCCGCCCGGTGACGGCCTCAGGCGACGGCAACGGAGCGCCTCCCGGGTCCTGGGCGGCCGAGGTGGGCGAACCATCGGCCCTCGGCGGCGATGCACTGGAGGCGCAGAACCTCGAGGCCGGCGGCGACCGCCAGTCCGGCGACGCCCTGCGCCCCGACTACGGCCCAGCTGAACCAGGGGCCGTGGACGGCCCCCCGCTCGAGCCGGACCGTGTAGCGGCGCCAGCCGGTGGCGGACGACGGCCCCTCCACCTCGACCACCACCGTGCCCTGGGGCGCGAGGAGGTCGCGGCAGCGGCGGAGGAGGCGGACGGGGTCGCCGCCGATCCCGATGTTCCCGTCGGCCAGCACGATGGTCCGCCACCGGCCGGCCCCGGGTAGCGGATCGAAGACCGAGCGCTGCAGGACGGCTGCCCCCCGGTTCCGCGCCAGGGCGCAGGCCGCGGGCGCCGGGTCGACGCCGAGCGCCACCTCCCCCCGCCGGGCCACGCCGAGGACCAACCGGCCCGGACCGCAGCCGACGTCGAGGACCGGTCCGGCCATGGTGGCCAGGAGCGCCTCCTCGTGGGGGCTCGGCTCGGCGTGCCACCGTCCGGGCTCGAGCGGGAGGGCGGTGCCGTCATCGGCCCGGAGGACGACGGGATCGGCGCCTATCAGCCGCTCGGCGTCCTCCCGGAGGGCCGTCACGACGCCACCTCCGCCGCGGCGAGGCCGACACCGAATGCGCTGGAGGACGGGTCAGACGGCGCGAGGCCGAGGGCCTGGGCCCGGCGGGCGGTGCGGAGATGCGGCGCGGCGGACGCCACGGCGACGAGATCGTCGACCGTGTCGATGTCACGCTTCGGGTCGGCCCGGAGGATGTGGAAGCCGACGCCCCGCAGGCGGGTCTCCTGGGCGAGGCCTGTGGTGGGGCCGCTCATGGGGATGCCGGCGAACACGGCCCCGGGGTCGGCCCGCCGCCACCCGATGACCCACCAACCGCCGTCGAGCGCGTGACCGAGCACCGCCGGACGGGCCGGGCCGGTCGCCCGGTCGTCGAGCGCGGCGAGGAGGTGGTCCAGTTCCCCGGGGGTCACCTGGGGAGTGTCCATCCCGATCTGCAGGCCCGGCCCTCCGGTGTCGGCCCAGGCGTTGGTCAGGCGCTCGTTGAAGCTGTCGCCCCGCTGCGGGAGGACCTCGAAGCCGGGCGGGAGCCAGGGCCCGGGCGGGCCGTCGAGGGCCAGCACCTTGCGGGGGGCGGCGCAGGCGGCCACGGCCGTGAGGCTGTCGGCCAGGGCGGCGGCGGCCACCTCCGCCGCCTCCTCCGGGGTGCAGGGCGGGCAGAGGCGGGTCTTGACCCGGCCCGCCCGGGGCGACTTGGCCACGACAATGACGTGGAGGCCCTTCATGCCAGCAGCCGGGCCATGTCGCGGGTCGCCCGGGCGGTGCCGAGGACGGTGCCGGTCACCTTGGACTTCCCCGTCCGGGGCCGGTAGGGGACGGGGACCTCCTCGATGCGCCAGTCGGCGGCGGCCGCCCGCAGCACCATCTCCAGCGGCCAGCCGAAGCGCCGGTCCCGGATGCCGAGGGTCAGGAGGGCGTCGCGCCGGGCGGCCCGCATCGGGCCGAGGTCACGCAGCGGACGGCCCGTCCGCCGCCTTAGCTCGAAGGCCAGGACGGCGTTGGCCGCCCGGGCGTGGCGGGGCCAGGCCGCCGTGGTGAGCGGGCGGCGGGCGCCGAGGACGAGGTCGGCCCGTCCGG
>JAUZEX010000582.1 GCA_030838815.1 Actinomycetota bacterium | reverse complement strand
GTGGGTTAACCACGGCCGTGGACGCCGCCCGACCGCGACCGGTTGCGGTCCCCGGTGGCGCCCCCCGGGGGCGCCCCAAGTGGCGGCGCCCCCAAGTGGCGGCGGGGCCCAGCGGGGGCGCGGCGGGGGCGTGACCGGTTGCGCCTCCGGGTGGAGCGCCGAGGTGGCGGGGGGCCGGCCGGGCAGGGGGCCGGATCAGGCGAGGCGGGTGGCGCCGTCGGAGACGGCGACGGCGAAGACCGCGGGCGGGGCGAAACCGTTGGCGGCGAAGGCGTCGGCCACCGCCGACGCCACCGTGTCGGCGCCGGCGACGGGCACGAGGGCCAGCGCCGAACCACCGAAGCCGCCGCCGGTCATCCGGGCGGCCACGGCTCCGGCGCCCACGGCCGACTCCACGGCCACGTCGAGCTCGGCGCAGGACACCTCGTAATCGTCCCGCAACGAGCGGTGCGAGGCCGCCATGGCCGGGCCGACGGGTTCCAGGTCACCCGCCCGCAGCGCGGCCACGACGTCGAGCACCCGGTCGTTCTCCGTCACCACGTGTCGGGCCCGCCGGAACGTCACCTCATCGAGGCGGCCCGCGGCCGCGGCGGCCTCCAGCTCGGCCAGGGTCACGTCGCGCAGGGCGGCGACGCCGAGGACTTCGGCCGCCCGCTCGCAGGCCCGGCGGCGTTCGGCATAGGGCGATCCGGCCAGGGTGTGCTTGACCCGGGTGTCGAGCACCAGCAGGGTCAGCCCGAGGGCCGCCGGGTCGAACGGGACGAGCTCGGTGTGCTGCGACCGGGTGTCGAGGAAGAGGGCGTGCCCGGCCCGGCCCAGCAGCACCGCCATCTGGTCCATGATCCCGCACGGCATGCCGACGACCTCGTTCTCCGCCCGCTGCCCGGCCAAGGCGAGGGCGACACGGTCCGCCGATGCTCCGGCGAGTTCGGTCAGGGCGAGGCCCACCGCGGCTTCCAGGGCGGCGCTGGAGGACAGGCCGGCCCCCGCCGGGAGGTCGGCGTGGACCATCAGGTCGACCCCTGGCACCGCCAGTCCCTGGTCCCGTAACACCCAGGCCATCCCTTCGGCGTAGGCCGACCAGCCGGTCGAGCGGCCGGGGCCGATGTCGGACGGGCGGCGCACCGGCCCCACGCACCCGCCGGCGCCGTTCCGCGACGACCAGCAGCGGAAACCGTCGTCGGCCCGGCGGGCGGCGGCCACCACCACCGAGCGGTTGATGGCCACCGGCAGGACGAAGCCGTCGTTGTAGTCCGTGTGCTCGCCGATGAGGTTGACCCGGCCCGGCGCCCGCCAGACGCCGTCGGGTCGGCGGCCGGCGCGCTCGACGAAGGCGGCGGTCACGGCGTCGAGGAGCGTCATCAGCGGAGGATTCTGCCGGGCGCCTCGCCGCGGGGCACACCGGTCCGGAGAATGTGTGGCGAAGTGCGGGGATTGTGCGGGGATCCCAGGTCCGGGGGTGGTCGCTGGCGCATTCTGTTGCCGTGATCGCCTCCCGCCGCCGACCGCTGACCGTCATCGGAATCGTCGTCCTCGCCCTGGTGCTGCCCGCCGTGTTCGTCGCCCGTAAGGCGGCAGGGCTGCGTCGGCTCGGCACGCCCGCCTCTGTGGTCACCACCGCCGCCCCTGCCCCCGCCCCGCTGACCCCCGCCGCCGGGCCGGCCGGGGGGACGGCGACCCAACCGACGACGCTCTGGACCGTCCCGGCCCAGGGCCGGGTCACGGACGCCGCCATCGTGCCGGCGCTGGGCGAGGTGATCTACGTCGAGGAGGTGGCCCACCGCTCCTGGCGGGCCACGGCCGTCGACGCCCACACCGGGAAGGTCCGGTGGAGCAACGCCCGGGGCAACACGGGCCACATCGAGGCCTGGGCCGTGACCGACGCCGCCGTCGTCCTCGCCTACCACCACAGCGCCTCCCGGCTGGCCTGGCGCACCCACCATGCGGCCAGCTTCGAAGGCGTCGATCCGGTATCGGGCAAGGTGCTGTGGACCCGCCCCATCTACAACCTGCTCGGCGAGCGCCCCGGCGACTACGCCCCGACCCTGGCCTCCCCGTCCGACAACGTGGTCTACGCCCGGACGGAGTTCGGTGTCCCGAACGCCATCGACACCCGCACCGGCGAGACCCTGTGGGAGCACCCGGGGCTGAACGACTGCCACGACGCCCACGACATCGTCGCCGGGCCGGCCGGCGTCGCCGTGGCGCAGCATTGCCCCGATGGCACGGAGCGAATCGAGCTGCTCAACCCCCGGAGCGGCGACGTGGTGTGGAGGACCGAGATCAGCACGCCCAGCCTCCGCCTGCTGGCCGTGGGGACGAACTCGGTGGCCGTGTACCAGGGCGGGCTCGTGTCGCAGGTGATCGTCCTCGGCCCCGGCGGCGGGTACGCCAGCCAGACCCCCTGCACCTGCGGCGACGGTGCCGCGCTGGCGGCCGGAGTCGTGGCGGGCACGGTGCTCACCGGCGGCCCGATCGGGCTGATCGGGGTCGGCGGGGCCGTGCTCGTCGGTGGCCCGCCCGGGTTGCTCGGCTTCGACGGCGCAACCGGGAAGGCGTGGTGGCAGAAATCCCTCGAGGGTGGCGGGGTCCAGCGCCTCGTGGCCCAGGACGGCGACGTCTACGTCGTCAGCGCCGATGGCGTGCTCCGGCGCGTCGTCGACCCGGCCACCGGGGCGGTGCAGGCTGTCGTCTCCGGCGTGCCGGGGACGCTCGGCCCGGCCGCCGTCGTGGCCGCCGTCGGGGGCTACGTCCTCACGGGCTCGGGCGCCGGTCTGGTGTTCTCCGGACCGGCCGCCTGAATCAATCGGGGGCCGGCCTGAACCAACCGCGGCCGGCCTGAATCAACCGGGGCCGAACAGCCCGGCGGCGTTCTCC
>JAUZEX010000581.1 GCA_030838815.1 Actinomycetota bacterium | reverse complement strand
CGGCCGGCACCCGTTCTACAAGACCCGGAAGGAGCCGATCACCTCATCGAAGAGATGAGCGAGCGGCTGGAACGTGTCCTTCGGCAGGGCCTGGAACACGAAGCTGATCATCGTGGAGCCCTTGAAGAGAAAGTAATGAGTGTGCACTCCGTCTTGACCCGTGGCGGGATCCTTGAAGCTGTAGAAGTAGAAGTAGCCGGGCAATCCGCCCTGATGGATGATCGTCGGCTGGGCCAGCATCTGGATTCCTTCGCCGCCGGTCACGATCTTGTCCGTCACTTCTTTGGCGGCCGGCAGCTTCGCTTCGTCGACAGGAGCACCGAGGGTCAGATCACGGGCCAGGATCGAGCCGCCGTTGTTCAGCTCCGGGGGTTTCTCGGACACGACCAGCACGACGGCGGGGTCCTGCGACTGCAGCCGGTTCCAGTTCTTCGGATAGGAGATGGCCCAGCCGGATTTGTCGTCCCGGAACTCGACGAGGCTCCCGGGCACCGTCGAGGCCGTCGTGGTCGTCGACTGGGCCGCTGCCTTCTTCGGCGAGTCGACGGTACTGCGACCCGCCGCCACGGCAATACCGACCACCAGGGCTCCGCCCAGAACCGCGGCACCAACCTTCACACTTTTCGTTGCCATACCGAGATCCTAGAGGGGGTAGTCAATGCTGCTAGCTGAAAGCCTGTTCGGTTGGTACGTGGGTCTGTCGATCGCCTTTGCGATCATCGTCGTGGTCGTGGCCCTGGTGGCCTCGATCCTGACGCTGGCCCAGCGCATCTCCCAGCAGGCGCCGCTGGCGACCGCCGGTCTCAACGCTGTCGCCGAGAACACCTCGCTCATACCAGCCGTCAACACCGTCAATGCGTCCGGCATGGCGATTCTCAAAGCCTGTCAGGCGGCCCGCGCCGCCCTGGGAGGGTGATTCAGTTGACCATTCTCGCTTCCGCACTGCTCGGTTACACCGCCCAGGAGCTCACGATGTGGCGCATCGCGCTCGGCATCGGTGCCGTCGTGATCGCCGTGGTGATCCTGCTCCTCTCCTTCCTGGTCAAGATCGTGAAGGACATCGACGCCGGCGTGGCCGACGTCCTCGGCGCTGCGGGTGGGGTCGCGGCGAACACGACGCACCTCAACGCACTGCTGACGACAAACGACGCAGTGGTGGAGATCAAGAAGGAAGCTCTCCGTCACGCCGCTCTCGTGGAGACCTTATGAGCTCGTCGCGCACCCTCACCACCCTGTCCGTCATCGAGATCGTCGCCCTCGTGGCGGTGCTCTCCTTCTTCCTCGTCGTCCTCACCAAACTGCTCAGCCGCGTCGCCGGCAACCTGCACAGCGTCGCCTGCGGCGTGCAGTCGATCGAGGGGCACCTCACGATCCTGGCCGCCGTCCCGATGGTCAACAAGACGCTCGACGAGATCGGTGCCGCCCTTCCGGTCGTGGCGCAAGCTGCCGCGGCCAAGGCCGCCCGGCGCTAGGGAAGAGAGACTCATATGACCCTGTGGTGGATCGGAAACCTCCTCCTCGCTCTCGTCGTGATTCCGTTCGTCCTGGTCTTACTCAACCACCTGATGAAGCCCATCAACCAGATCGGCCGGGAAGCTGACGCCATCCTCGCCGGGGGCGTCACGATCGCCTCGCAGCTCGATCTCCTCGCCGGCCTCGTGCCGACGAAGGAGGGCGTCACGAAGATCCGCGCCGGTGTGCTCGCCTACGGCGCGGCACTCGACAAGATCCTGTAAAGCACAAGGAGAGAAATGCCTGCCGCCGGTGTCGTCACTCTCGTCCTCGTCCTCGTCACGGTTGCCGCCCTGGCGGCGTACCTGACCCGTGTGGCTCTGGTGCTGAAGCACGTGAACTTCACGCTCGGCACCGTCATTGCCGGCGTGCGGGCCATCGAGCTCGCCACCCGGCCGATCACCCCGATCCTGGGCAGCATCGCCGGCGATCTCGCCGCCACCCAGAAGGCCCTCGAGGACCTGCTGGCCAGCAAGGCGGCGCCGGCCCGGAGCAAGCCTGTGATGGTGTCGCGCCTTCGCCAGCGCGGCGCCTGATCCCGAACTGGAGCTTCTGATGCCCTACGAATTCGCCTGCGCCGACGCCGGCTGCACCTGCAATGCGTCCTGGTCGGAGTCGAGCCCCGACGCCGTCGTGGGCAAGGTCGCGGCCCACCTGCAGGAGAAGCACAACGTCAAGACGATCTCCGGGACGTTGGCCAACTTCGTGACGTCCGCCATCCGCAAGACCTGAGCCCGGTCCTCCTCCGGCTCGGGGCGGTCAGCCCGAGCGACGGCGGTCCAGCGCGCCAGCCACGGCCGCCTGGCCGAGGCTGATGCCGCCGTCGTTGGGTGGAACCCGGCCGTGGAGGAGGACGCGGAAACCCGCCTCCTCCAGTGCCTCGGTGCAGCGCCGGAGCAAGAGGAGGTTCTGGAACACGCCGCCGGAGAGAGCGACGGTGTCGAGGCCGCGCTCGGCTCGCAGCCGGCCGCAGACAGCGGCGACTCCCGCCGCCAGCCCGTTGTGGAAGCGGGCGGCGACCAGCGGCACCGGCGTACCTGCCGCCTGATCGGCCACCACCGCCCGGAGCAGGCCGGCGCCGGCGAGGTGCAGCGTTCCGCCCCGGGGCTCGAGGTCGAGCGGGTAAGCGTCGGACTCATTCGGGTCGGCCAACTGCTCGAGCTCGATGGCCGCCTGCCCTTCGTAGCTGACGACGTCGCGCACTCCGAGGATGGCGGCCACCGCGTCGAAGAGCCGACCGGCGCTCGAGGTGAGCGGCGCTGAGACGCCGGCTCGGGCCAGGCTGACGACGCCCGCCCACCGGTCCTCGTGGCGGCGGAGGATCGGCAGGGCGTCGGGGACGCCGCCGTCGAAGGCGGCGTCGAGGTACGCGGCGGCCATCCGCCACGGCTCCCTGATGGCCGCAGCCCCGCCCGGCATCGCCACCGGCGACAGGTGGGCCACTCGCTCGAAGCCGGCCAGGTCGGCGACGAGGATCTCGCCGCCCCAGATTGTGCCGTCAGGCCCGAAGCCCAGCCCGTCGAAGGCGACGCCGATGACCGGGCCTTCCTCGCCGTTGTCGGCCAGGCAGGAGGCGATGTGGGCGTGGTGGTGCTGCACGCCAGTGAGTTCGATACCGTCACCCTCGACCTCGGCGAGGTCGTGGGCGTGCTTGGTGGAGAGGTATTCGGGGTGGAGGTCGTGGGCGACCACCTCGGGCCGCACGTCGAAGAGCCGGCAGAAGTGCTCGATGCCGTCCCGGAACGAAGCGTAGGTCTCGTAGTTCTCGAGGTCCCCGATGTGGTGGGACACGAAGGCCCGCCGGTCCTTGGCGACGCAGAACGTGCTCTTCAGCTCGGCGCCGGTGGCCAGCACCGGCCGGGGGAAGGCCCACGGCAGGAGGACGGGTTCGGGGGCGAAGCCCCGGGAGCGCCGCACCGGGAACACCGTGCCCCGGAAGGACCGGACGACGGAGTCGTCCGTGCGGATGTGGATGGCCCGGTCGTGGAGCAGGAAGCAGTCGGCGATGGCGTCGAGCCGTTCGAAAGCGTCGTCGTCGGCTGAGGCGATCGGCTCGTCGGAGATGTTCCCGCTGGTCAGCACGAACGGGACCCCGAGGTCCTGGGCCAGGAGATGATGCAGCGGGGTGTAGGGGAGCATGACCCCGAGAGCGCGGTTCCCGGGCGCCACCGACGGCGCCAGCGCGATCGCTCCGGGGGAGACCCCCGAACCTCCGGGCTGGTCGAGCTTGGGGGCGAGCACGATCGGCCGGCGGGGGCCGACCAGCAGCGCCGCCTCCCCGGAGCCGAAGGCGCACAGCGCGCTGGCGGCCTCGAAGTCGGCGACCATGACCGCGAACGGCTTCTCCTCCCGGTGTTTGCGGGCCCGGAGGCGGGCGACGGCCGCCTCGTCATCGGCTCGCACGGCGAGGTGATAGCCCCCCAGCCCCTTCACCGCCACGATCTCCCCCGCCCGCAGGCGTGCCACCGTCTCACCGAGCGGGTCGTCGCCGACGAGAGGCCCGCGCCTCCCGTCGCCACTTCGGAGCAGCACGAGGCGGGGACCGCAGTCGGGACAGCACACCGGTTGGGCGTGGAAGCGGCGGTCGGCCGGGTCGTGGTAC
>JAUZEX010000575.1 GCA_030838815.1 Actinomycetota bacterium | reverse complement strand
AGCTCGTCCGCTGCGACCGCAGGGCGGCCATGGCCTCCTGGATGAGGACCTCGGTCCGGGTGTCGACGGAGCTGGTGGCCTCGTCGAGGATGAGGATGGCGGGGTCGGCCAGGAAGGCCCGGGCGATGGTCATCAGCTGCTTCTCGCCGGCGCTGATCGAGCCGTCCTCGTCGCTGACCAGGGTGTCGTACCCGTCGGGCAGGGAATGGACGAACCGGTCGACGAACGTGGCTTCCGCCGCTTCCCGGATCTGCTCCTCGGTGGCGTCGGGGTTGCCGTAGGCGATGTTGTCCCGGATGGTGCCGCCGAAGAGCCAGGTGTCCTGGAGGACCATGCCGATCTTCGACCGCAGCTCCGTCCGGGCCATCGTGGCGGTGTCGACGCCGTCGAGCAGGATCCGGCCGCCGTCGAGCGGGTAGAAGCGCATGATGAGGTTGACGAGCGTCGTCTTGCCGGCGCCGGTCGGGCCGACGATGGCCACGGTCTGGCCGGGTTGGGCGACGAAGGACAGGTTCTCGATCAGGGGGCGCTCCGCGTCGTAGGCGAAGGACACCCGCTCGAACTCGATGCAGCCGGCGGGGGTGACGGGCAGCAGCGTCTCGTCCGAATCGGCTGCCTCCTCCTCGGCGTCGAGGAATTCGAAAATCCGCTCGGCCGACGCCACCCCGGACTGGAACACCGTGACCATCGACGCCATCTGCGTCAGGGGCTGGGAGAACTGCCGGGAGTACTGGATGAAGGCCTGCACCGACCCGAGCGTGAGTGCCCCGGCCGCCACCCGCAGCCCGCCGACGACGGCGACGGCCACGAAGGTGAGGTTGCCGATGACCATCATCGACGGCTGGATCGACCCCGAGATGAAGGAAGCGCCGAAGCTGGCCTCGTGGAGCGCCTCGTTGGTGGCCCGGAAGCGGGCCTCGACCTCGCCCTGGCGACCGAAGGCCTTGACGATGTGGTGGCCGGTGAACGACTCCTCGACCAGGGCGTTGAGCGCACCGGTGTGGCGCCACTGGGCCACGAACTTGGACCGGGAGCGCTTGGTGATGGCCTTCATCGTGTAGATCGACAGCGGGATCGTGACCAGCGCCACCAGGGCCAGGAGCCACGAGACCACGAACATCAGCACGAGGGTGCCGACCAGCATCAGCGTCGAGGTCAGCAGCTGGCTCAGCGTCTGCTGCATGCCCTGGGCCAGGTTGTCGATGTCGTTGGTGACCCGGCTGAGGAGATCGCCCCGGGCCTGGCCGTCGACGTAGCGCAAGGGCAGGCGGTTGAGCTTGGCCTCGACGCTCTCCCGGAGGCGGTACATCGTCCGCTGGACGATCCCGGCCAGGACGTAGGACTGGACGTAGCCGAGGACGGCCGCCCCGGCATAGAGCGCCACCACGAACCACAGCACCCGGTGCAGCGAGGGGAAGTTGATGGCGGAGGGGCCGCCGTGGGTGAGACCGGTGAAGATCACGTCGGTGGCCCGGCCGAGGATCTTGGGGCCGATCACCGACAGGCTCACGCTGGCCAGGGCCAGGAACACCACCGCCCCGAACCCGAAGCGCTCGCGGCGCAGCATGGCCAGGAGCCGCTTGAGCGACCCGCGGAAGTCGGCCGTCTTCTCGGCCGGCATGCCCAGCGCCCCGAACCGCCCGGGCCCCGAGCCCAGTCGCTGCTGGGGCATGGGTTCCTTCTTCGGAGCAGGCGGGGGCATCTCGGTCTCGGTGGTGCTCATGCCGCCTCCTCCTGGCGTTGCGATTCCACGATCTCCCGGTAGGTCGGGCACCCGTCCAGCAGCTCGTCGTGGGTGCCGAGACCGACGACGGTGCCGTCCTCCAGCACCACGATCTGGTCGGCGTGGCGGATGGTGGCCACCCGCTGGCCGACGATGATCACCGCCGCCTCCCTCGTGTAGGGGGCCAGTGCGGCCCGCAGCCGGGCGTCGGTGGCCACGTCGAGGGCCGAGAAGGAGTCGTCGAAGAGGTAGACGTCGGGCCGGCGCACCAGAGCCCGGGCGATGGCGAGGCGCTGGCGCTGCCCGCCGCTCACGTTGCTCCCGCCCTGCTCGATAGCGGCGTCGAGCCCGCCGGGCATGGCGGCCACGAAGTCGGACGCCTGGGCCACGCCGAGCGCCGCCCACAGCTCCTCGTCGGTGGCGTCGGGCTTGCCGTACTGGAGGTTGGAGCGCACGGTGCCGGAGAACAGGTACGGCTTCTGGGGGATGAGGCCGATCCGGTTCCACAGCAGATCGGGAGCGATGGTGCGGACGTCGGCCCCGCCGAGGAGGACGCCGCCGCCGTCGGTGTCGAAGAGCCGGGCGGCCAGGTTGACGAGGGTCGTCTTGCCGGCGCCGGTCGAGCCGATGATGGCCGTCGTGCGGCCGGCGGTGGTGGAGAAGCTCACGTCGCAGAGGACCGGCGCCTCGGCCCCGGGGTAGCGGAAGGTCACGTGGCTGAACTCGACCGACCCCAGCGTGGTCAGGCCCTGCACCGGGCTGACGGGCGCCCAGACCGAGCTGTCGGTGTTGAGGACCTCGGCGATCCGATCGGCGCAGACCGCGGCCCGGGGGGCCATGGAGGCCACGAAGGTGGCCATCATGACCGACATGAGGATGAGCACGAAGTAGCTGAGGAAGGCGATGAGCGACCCGATCGTCAGGGTCCCGGCGGCGATCCGGTTCCCACCGAACCAGATGACGGCGACGCTCGACCCGTTGATGACCAGCGTCACGATCGGGAACATGAAGGCCATGATCCGCCCGGCCGCCAGCGACGTGGCCGTCAGCTCGGCGTTGGCACCGGAGAACCGCTGCGTCTCCTGGCGCTCCCGCACGAAGGCCCGCACGACCCGGATCCCGGTGATCTGCTCCCGCAGCACCCGGTTGATGCCGTCGATGCGCTCCTGCATGACCCGGAACTGGGGGACCATCCGGGAGACGACGGCCGTCAGGGCGAGCACGAGGATGGGCATGCTCACGAACAGCAGCCAGACCAGTCCCGAGTCCTGGCGCAGCGCCATGACGGTGCCGCCGACCACCGTGACCGGCGCCGCCAGGGCGAACGTGGCGAACATCATGACCAGCATCTGAACCTGCTGGACGTCGTTGGTGATGCGGGTGATGAGCGACGGGGCCCCGAAGCGGTTGACCTCCCGGGCCGAGAAGCCGGTGACCCGGTGGAAGAGGGCGTCCCGGACGTCGCGGCCGAAGCTCATGGCCATCTTCGAGGCGAGGTAGACGGCCAGGACGGCGAAGGTCAGCTGCACCACGGTCACGGCCAGCATGAGGCCGCCCGTGTGCCAGATGTAGCCGGTATCGCCCCGCATGACCCCTTTGTCGATCACGTCGGCATTGAGGTAGGGCAGGTAGAGGGAGGCGATCGCCTGGACGGCCTGGAGCCCGACGAGCACGAGGAGCAGGCGCCGGTAGGGCCGGAGATGCGTCCGCAGCAGTCTGACCAGCATGTTCCCTCCCCGTTCACGTCTCTGAGTGCCTCATTGCACTCAGTGCCAAGTTTAGAGGTATTCTCGGCACGTCGGCTACCGAAATAAAGCGACATTTCGGATAGCGTCCGGACCTGACCACGATTCGACTGCGGGAGGGTTCACATGATCCAGGTTGCGGTGCAGTACCCCAGGGCCGAGGGCGCCAAGTTCGACATGGACTACTACACCAACAAGCACATGCCGATGGTCCAGGAGCGCTGCGGTGACGCCCTCAAGGCCATGACCGTCGTGCAGGGCATGTCCGGCGGGATGACGGGCCAGCCTTCGGCCAACGTAGCGGTCGGCACCCTGACCTTCGACTCGCTCGAGGCCTTCCAGGGCGCCATGGGCCCCCATATGGGCGAGATCATGGGTGACATCCCCAACTACACCGACATCACCCCCGTCCTCGAGATCAGCGAAGTCAAGCTGTAGGGAGCATGTCGATGGAGACAGGGGCGCGGGCGATGTTCACCGGGATGGAGGAGTCGACCGCGGAGGACTGGGCCCTCATCGGGAAGCGCTTCGTGGAGCACGGCCGGGGCCTGGCCGACCGGGTCCTCGCCCATCTCAAGCTCCTCGACGGGGACTTCGGCGGCTTCGCCGTCGACCGCCTGACCCACTCCCTCCAGACCGCCACCCGGGCCTTCCGGGGCGGCGAGGACGAGGAGTACGTCGTCTGCGCCCTGCTCCACGACATCGGCGACACCCTCGGCTCCTACAACCACGCCGACATCGCCGCCGCCGTCGTCAAGCCGTTCGTGTCGGAGGAGAACCACTGGATGGTGGAGCAGCACGCCGTCTTCCAGGGCTACTACTTCTTCCACCACCTCGGGATGGACCGGAACCAGCGGGACCGGTTCCGGGGCCACCCCTCCTTCGAGCGGACGGCCCGCTTCTGTGAGGTCTACGACGCCCCGGCGTTCGACCCCGCCGGCGAGACCCTGCCCCTCGACGCCTTCGAGCCGATGGTCCGCCGCCTCTTCGCCACCCCGAAGCAGACCCTCTACACCGAGCTCAAATAGTTGCTCCCTGGTCGTGTCGCCGTCGTCGCCGGCGCCACCCGGGGGGCGGGACGGGGTATCGCCGCTGCCCTCGGCGAAGCGGGCGCCACCGTGATCTGCACCGGGCGCAGCAGCCGGGCCGGCCGCGGCGACATCCGGTCGGACTACGACCGTCCCGAGACCATCGAGGAGACGGCCGAGCTGGTCACCAGCCTGGGCGGGACCGGCGTCGCCGTCCAGGTCGACCACCTCGAATCGGACCAGGTGGCGCGCCTGGCCGGGCGACTCCGTGACGACTACGGCCACATCGACGTGCTGGTGAACGACATCTGGGGCGCCGAGGTCCTCAAAGGCGGCCCGGCGGAGTGGAACACCCCCATCTGGCGCCACGACCTCGAGGTCGGCCTGCGCATCCTGCGGCTGGGCGTCGAGACCCACCTCGTCACCTCGCACCACCTGCTGCCCCTGCTGATCGACCGGCCCGGCGGGCTCCTGGTCGAGGTCACCGACGGCACCACGGCCTTCAACGCCACGGAGTACCGGATCTCCGTCTACTACGACCTGGCCAAGGTGGCGGTCAACCGGTTGGCCTTCTCGCAGGGCCACGAGCTCGAACCCCACGGTGCCACCGCCGTGGCCGTCACCCCGGGCTGGCTGCGGTCGGAGATGATGCTGGCCCACTTCGGCGTGACCGAGGACAACTGGCGCGATGCCCTCGACGCCGGCGCCGTCGACGGATTCACCGCCGCTCCCCCCGGCTTCGCCGACTCGGAGTCGCCGCGGTATGTGGGCCGGGGCATCGCCGCCCTGGCCGCCGATCCCGAGCGGGCCCGGTGGAACCAGCAGTCCGTCACGGCCGCCGATCTGGCCCGGGAATACGGGTTCACCGACCTCGACGGCTCCCAGCCCGACAGCTGGGCCAGCTTCCACCCCGGCTGAAGGCCGGATTGAACTGGCGCAGAGTGGCCACTTGCACTGAGTGACAGTTTGTCTTAGGTTGACGCGCTATTCCCGAAAAACCCTGTCGGGCGTGTTGGGGAGGGTGATTCATGGGCACTTCACCGAACCGCGGCCTGACAGTGGCCATCCTGGCCGCAACGTTCTTCGGAACGACAGGAGTCAGGGCGGCGACGCCGAACCCGTCCCCGGAGACGGCGGCCACCGTGCTGTTGTCGGTGGCGACCGACGGGACGCAGGCCAACGCCGAGAGCTTCGCTCCCGCCCTGTCGGCTGACGGTTCGACGGTGGCCTTCGCCTCGCTGGCCACGAACCTCGCCGGGCCGGAGCCGGTCCGGGCGATGAACGTCTTCGTGCACGACCCGCTGAAGGGGCAGACGACGCGTATCAGCGACTCGCCTGGCGGCGGGCTGGGCGATGGCGACAGCACGAGCCCGGTGCTGTCCGGCGACGGCTCCGTGGTCGCCTTCGACTCCTTCGCCGACAACCTGGTCAGTGGCGACAGCAACG
>JAUZEX010000563.1 GCA_030838815.1 Actinomycetota bacterium | reverse complement strand
AACGGTTCGACCGTCAACTCGCGCTAGCGAGAATGTCTCTCATATTCTCAGGGAGCCTTCGCCGGGCATTGGGGAAGTTCGAACGTTAGCGTTTGACGTATCAAGAATAGAAATCAAAACTGCGACCTCCGTCCACCAAAGCGTTCTCGTGTGAGAGGAGTCGTTCATGTCGCTCGATGTCGCCCCCGAGCTGTTGGCGTCCGCCGAACGGGGTCCGGTTGACGAAGCCGCCTTCGTCGATTGCATCCGGACGTCCCTTCCCTATGCCTGGGAAACGATCAGCCTGCTCGTGGCCGAGCACGCCGCCGGCACCTCGGACCGGGCCTTCGTCGACAACCAGGTGCCGCCCCCCGACGACCAGGCGCGCGGTCAACTGCTGCGGGCACTGGCCAGCGACGCCATCCGCGGCTCGCTGGAACAGCATTTCGGCGTCACCCTCGCCTTCCAGAACTGCCATCGGGTGGCCGTCTTCGCCGCCGACGCGGTCGGCACCGACGTCTACCAGCGCTTCGTCTCGCCCCGCGCCCAGCTCCTCAATCAGTCGCCCATCCTCCGGGACTGCTGAGGCCCGCGGAGCGCCACCGCGACCCGCCGGTGAAGCTCGGCGTCTTCTTGCTCGCCGGGCAGTTCCCGGGCCTGACCGAAGGGGAGGCCCTTGCCGGGGCCGTCGACACCGCCTGCACCGCCGAACAGGCCGGACTCGACAGCGTCTGGATCGCCGAGCACCACTTCATCACCTACGGCGTGTGCCCCTCGGCGGTCGCCTTCGCCGCCAACGTCCTGGGCCGGACGAGCCGGATCACGATCGGGACCGCCGTGTGCATGCTCTCCAACCGCCATCCCGTGGCGCTGGCCGAGGAGACCGCCCTCCTCGACCACCTCTCCGGAGGCCGCTTCGCCCTCGGGGTCGGGCGGGGCGGACCGTGGGTCGACCTCGAGGTGTTCGGGACGGGCCTGGCCCGGTTCGAGGAGGGCTTCGAGGAGTCGCTCGACATCCTCCTCGCCGCACTCGAACACGGCCGCGTCGCCGCCGACGACAAGCGATCCCGGTTCTTCCGATTCCGGCCGGTGCCGCTGGTTCCCCGTCCGGCCACCGAGCCCCGCCCGCCGGTCGTCGTGGCGGCGACGACGTTTCCGACCGTGGAGCGGGCCGCCGTCCGGGGACTTCCCCTGCTCCTCGGCGTGCACGCCACCGACGAGGACAAGCGCGACCTCCTCACCCATTACGCCAGGGTGGCGGCCCAGCACGGTCACGACCCCGACGCCGTCGAGCACATCGGGACCGCCATCTGCCACATCGCCAGCTCCCGAGCCGATGCCCAAGCCGAGCTGCGGGCCGCCATGCCGGAGTGGATCCGGAGCGGCGTCGGCGGCTACGTCCCGCTCTCGCCCGGTCCCGGGCCCGTCCGTGACCCACGGGCCTACGTGGAACACCTCCTCGCCATCCACCCGGTCGGGACGCCGGAGGAGTGCGTGGCGCACCTCCGGGCCAGCGCGCGGTCCACCGGGATCGGCACCGTCCTGCTCATGGTGGAGGGCACCGGCAACCCCGGCCGCACCCGGGAGACCGTGCTCCGCCTGGGGGCGGAGGTGGCGCCGATGCTCAAGATCACGGGCGTGCGGTAGCGGCTACGGCCGGTAGCCGGCCGGAGACCTCGTCGTCCCAGCGGGGGCGGACGGCGAGGCGGTCGAGCAGCACGTCGGCGGAGACGGGCGGGGAGAAGAGGTAGCCCTGGGCCAGGTCGCAGCCGAGGCGCCGGAGTTGCTCCCACTGATCCGGGCGTTCGATCCCCTCCGCCACCACCACGAGTTGGAGGGCGTGAGCCAGCTCGATCAGGCCGCGGACGATGGTCGAGTCGTAGTGGTCGACGCCAAGACCGGTGACGAACGAGCGGTCGATCTTGACGATGTCGACAGGGAACCGCTTCAGGTAGGTGAGCGAGGAGTACCCCGTCCCGAAGTCGTCGAGGGCGAGGCGGACGCCGAGACTGCGCAGCCCCAACAGGACCCTGATGTGGCGGTCGAGGTCCTGTAACAGTGCAGTCTCGGTCAGTTCTAGGCAGAGCGCCGAGGCCTCGAGGCCGTGCTGATCGAGAACGGTCCGCACCTGGTCGAGCAGACCCGGATGGCGCAGCTGGTGGGCGGACAGGTTCACCGAGATCGTGAACGGTCCCTGGGGAGAGACCTCCCGCCACCGGCGGTGGTCCCGGGCGGCCTCGTGGAGGACGGCGGACCCGATGGGCACGATCAGCCCCGTCTCTTCGGCCAGCAGGATGAAGCTCTCGGGGCTGACGATTCCCTGCTCCGGGTGGTCCCAGCGGACGAGGGCCTCGACCCCGACCGCGTGGCCCGAGACGACGTCCACCAGCGGCTGGTAGAAGACGCGCATCTCGTCCCGCTGTACGGCCCAGTTGAGTGCCGTCTGGAGCTCCAGCCGGGCGGTGGCCTCGGTCTGCATCGTCTCGTCGAAGAACTCGCAGCGGGCCCGGCCCTGCTCCTTGGCCCGGTACATGGCGGCGTCAGCGTTGCGCAGGAGCGCCTCGGACGACGGGTCGGGCCCCGAGATGGCGATCCCCGCGCTAACGGTCAGGAACATCTCGTCACCCGTGACCCGGAACGGTTCCCGCATTGCCGTGGCGATGCGGTCGGCGACGGCGATGGCCTCATTCAATGTGGCGATGTCCTGGCAGACCACCACGAACTCGTCCCCGCCGAACCGGGCCACCGTGTCGGCCGGGCGGATGGTGGCGCGGAGGCGCTCGGCCACCGCGAGGATCAGTTCGTCACCGGCGGCGTGGCCGCGGCTGTCGTTGATCAGCTTGAAGCGGTCGATGTCCAGGAACAGGACGGCGACCCTTCCGCCGGTGCGGGTGGCGCGGACCAGCGCCTGCTCGAGGCGGTCGACCAGCAGCACCCGGTTCGGAAGGCCGGTCAGCGCATCGTGAAGCGCCTGGTGGGCCAGAGCTTTCTCGGCCAGCTTGCGCTCGGTGACGTCCCGCACCGCGGCGCAGACCAGCACCCCGTCGGCCGTCTGCACCGGGCCGAGGGTGACCTCCACCGGGAACTCGCTCCCGTCGGCCCGCACGGCGATCAGGTCGATGGCCTCTCCCGTCGGCTGCGCGTCGGGGGACGCCTGGTGGTACCCGGCCCGGTGCCGGCGGTACTCATCGCGGACGTGATTGGCCAGGAGCGAGTCGATGGTGCGGGCGGCCAGGAGGTGGCGGGGCCAACCGAACAGGCGCTCGGCCTGGCGGTTGGCCAGGACGATGCGCCCGTCCTCGGCGGCGATGATCATGGCGTCGGGCGCCGACTCGAGGAGATCGCGGAACTGGGTCTCGGCCCGCTTGCGGTCGGTGACGTCCTGGGCCGTCCCGACGAGGTGGACCGGCCGCCCGGCCTTGTCCACCTGGATGCGGCCCTGCACCTGCAGCCAGCGGGGCTGGTCGCCGGGGACCGTCACGCACGTCTCGACGGTGAACGGAGCCCCGCGGGCCACCGCCTCCCGGACCACGTCGGTGATCCGCGCTCCATCGTCGACCGGGAGGTGGGCGAAGAGGTCCTCGTAGGACGTCACCTCCCGGCCGGCGTCGACCCCGTAGAGCCGGCGGAGCTCGGGCGAGCAGGTGAGCCTGGCCGTTTCGATGTCCCACTCCCAGCTGCCGACCCGGGCGATGCGCTGCGCTTCGGCCAGGCGTTCACGGTCGGCGTGCAACTCCTCGGTCCGTACACGGACCCTGGTCTCCAGGGTCAGGTTCGCCTCCTTGA
>JAUZEX010000562.1 GCA_030838815.1 Actinomycetota bacterium | reverse complement strand
CCAGTAGCCCTTCCCGGTCGGCGTCGGGGCGATCCCCACCACCGGCTTGTTGAGCTTGAGGGAGCCGGTCGAGCCGTAGAACGTCACGTCGCCGAAGGCGAAGATCCCTCCGTCCGCCGCCACCAACAAGTACCCGGTGCCGGACTGAGCGGCGGCCATGCCGACGATCGGCTTGTTCAGCTTGAGGGCCCCCGTCGACCCGTGGAACCCCGCGTCCCCGAAGTTGAAGATGCCCCCGTCCGACGCCACCAGCCAGTACCCCTGTCCGCTGGGGGTGGCGGCCAGCCCCAGGATGGGCTGGTTGAGCTTCAGGTTGCCGGTGGAGCCGAAGAACTTGGCCTCGCCGAAGCTGAAGATGCCGCCGTCGGGCGCCACCACCCAGTAGCCGGACAGGCCGCCGCTCGGGTTGTTGACCACCCGGAACCAGTCGGAGCGCAGCCCGTCGGGCCGGCTCGCCGAGGAGTAGGCCCACAGGCCCCGCAGGTCGGAGCCGGACAGGGTGGCCTTGCCCCGGGTCCCCCGCAGCACGACTTCCACAACCCGCCCGCCCATGTCGCCCAGCCCGTTGCGCTTGGTGACGTCGACCGACAGCAGCGTGCCGATCTCGGGGTGGGACGACTCGACGACGCTGACGGGGATCTTGGCCGTCCAGGTGGCGGACGGGTTGGAGTCGACGGCGTCGCCCTCGTCGGGCACGGCCGGGAACGTACCGCCGGCGGTGTACCCGCCGGTGGAGGAGGAGAACTCGGTGCGGGCGATCGTTCCGTCGGACAGGAGCATCCGGACCTGCCCGGCGGTGTCGCCGACGGCCTGGTTGGTGGTGGTGGCCTCGAGGTCGTTGAAGCCGTTGGCGTCCTGGGCGGCCCGCCCGCCGTAGACCTGGCAGCTCTGCGTGTCGCAGGTCTGGGCCCAGTCGGAGCGGTGCTCGGCCGAGGCGTAGGAGCGGGCCGCCACCGCCTGGGCCCGCAGGGCGGCCATGCCGAGGCCGGCGCCGGCGACGCCCCACGACGACGGCGACTCCCGGGGCACGACGCCCTGCACGTAGCCCTCGAGGTCGACCTTGTTGACAGCCCGGGAGGTGGTGGTGTTGGCCGAGTCCTTCCCCTCCAGGGCCAGCACCTGGCCCCGCAGCCAGCGGTGGGTCCCGCCCAGCTCGCAGGCCTGGACCATCTCGGACCGGTCGTCGGTGCGGAGCTTGTCGGGGTCGGGGCTGAACGTCACCGGGCCCAGGACGTCCGGCACCAGAGGCTGCCAGCCGCCCGGCCCGCCCGTGCAGTCGGTGCCGACGTCGACGCTGTAGCGGTTGACCCCGATCTTGTGGGCCCGCAGGGCCTGGAACGAGCCGGGGGTGGTGCTGGTGTGGAGGTGGCCCTTCTCCTGGGTCACGATCACGTCGACACCGTCGAACTTCGTGAGCTGCACGGTGATGTCGAGGTCGGGCACCGTGCCCATCCTCGTGCCGCCGTAGTAGTGGTCGAGGATCTGCTGGTAGTTCCAGCCCTTCAAGGCGTAGCCGAGGGAGCCGAACTGGCCCATCCCCCGGCCGTGGCCGAAGCCATGGCCGACGAGGTCGACGGTCGGGCCGGGGAAGGCCCCGGCCGGCGGCGCCGTCGCCACCATGAACAGTCCGGACAGGCCGGTTAGCGACGCCGTGAGCGCCGCCGCCAGCCGGCGACGCCTCTTCCTGGGCCGATTCATGGGCCGAGGACGAGGTCGACGGCGGCCTTCGGGCCCCGCTGGGAGGTGTCGGCGCCGAGGAAGGTGGCGTCGCCGAAGGGGGCGATGCCGCCGTTGGCGTCGGCGATGTAGTAGCCCTTGCCGGTGCTGGTGGCCCGCATCTGCACCGCCCCGGCGTAGTTCTCGGGCCGGGCGGCGGCGACGCTGCCGAAGTACGGGACGTCGAAGGCGAAGAGGCCTCCGTCCGACGCCACCAGCCAGTAGCCCTTCCCCGTCCAGGCGGGGGCCATCGACACCACCGGCTTGTTCAGCTTGAGCGAGCCGGTCGAACCGTAGAACTCTGCGTCGCCGTAGGCGAAGATCCCGCCGTCGGAAGCCACCAGCCAGTAGCCCTTCCCCGTCGGGGTCGAGGCCATGCCGACCACCGGCTTGTTCAGCTTCATGCTGCCCGTCGAACCGAAGAACTTGGCGTCGCCGAAGGAGAAGATGCCCCCGTCCGACGCCGCCAGCCAGTAGCCCTTCCCGGTCGGGGTCGGCGCCATCCGCACCACCGGCTTGTTGAGCTTGAGATCTCCGGTGGAGCCGTAGAAGGGGGCGTCACCGAAGGAGAAGATCCCGCCGTCGACGCCGAGGAGCCAGTACCCCGCGCCGGACGGGTTGGCGGCCATGCCGACGATGGCGCCGGACAGGGTCTTCCCGGCCATGGAGCCGAGAGCCGGGGCGTCACCGAAGGGGATCACGCGACCGTCGGCGGTGGCCGTCCAGTAGCCGGTGGTGGGGCCGTGAACGGCGGTGACCATCGACGCCACCTTGTCCCGGATCCCCGGCAGCAGCGGGTAGAGGCGGTCGCCGGGGCACTCCGTCTGGCCGGCGTCACGGTGCCCGGCCAGGTTCGGGAAGACCTCGACGGCCCCTTCGCTGCTGGTGAACGGGTCCCGGCCCAGGACGTCGATGTTGTGGCGGTCGGCCTTCCAGGCCATCAGCTGCACCAGGGTGTCGCGGGCTGCCTGGCTCGGTTCGCCATTGCTGAAGTTGCCCAACATGGCCACGCCGGCCGAGCCGGCGTTGTGGTTGAGGACGTGGGCGCCGACGACGCCGTTCTCGTCGAGGTCCTCGCCGGTGGGCTTCTTCCCCGGGGCGTAGTCGCGGGCCCAGCGGCCCTCGTAGACCTTGCCCTGGGCGTCGACCAGGAAGTTGTAACCGATGTCGTCCCAGCCGTTGCCCTGCACGTGGTAGGCGTAGATCGCCCGGACGGTGGAGGCCGGGTCGGCGTCGGCCTCGGTCACGGTGTGGTGGACGAACAGCTTCGTGATCGGGGCGTACTTCTGGTTGTTCTTGCGGATCGACTCGTCGGCGCCCCACTCCTTGCGGGTGATGATCGGCGGCTCGGCGACCTTCGTCCTGGCCTTGGCGGTCGTGGTGGTGGTGCTGGCCTTGGTCGTCGACGACGTCGTGGCGCCTGTGCCGGTGGTCGGCGTGGACGACGACGTCGAAGCGGCGTCCGCGCTCCGGCCGTCGCCCCCGTCCGCCGGGGGGTTGTCGCCGGACGGGTTGCCGGCCGAGGAGCCGTCCCCGGACGAGCCGTCCGCGGCCGGGGCCGGTGTGCCGGTGGCCACCCGGCTGGAGCGTGGCCCGTGGATGGTGTCGATGGCCAGGATCTCGACGTCGCGGGCCTCGCCCGCCGCCCGCACCTGGGTGTGCGTGGCGCCATGGCCCAGGATCAGCTGGGACAGGACGGGCCCGCCGTCGCCCCGGTCGAGGTCGTGGTCGGCGGCCATGGACCGCCAAGGCCCCCAGACCCGGTCCGAGCCGGCGAGGCGGATGTCGACGGCCGCCCCCTCGCTGCCTGTCCAGCGGACACCGAGGTGCGACAGCGGGAACGGGCTGTCGACCACCGGCCCCGGCGCGGGCGGGACGGCCGGCCCCGCCTCGAGCGACGACGCCGTGAACCGGTCGGCGGACGATGCCACCGACGTCACGCCGGCCGGCACAACGCCGAAGCGGGTCTTCGGCGCCCCCTGGGCCATGCGGATGGGGGCCAGCACGGCGAAGGCGGCCACGACGGCCACCGCCCCCGCCCGGGCCGCCAGCGGCAGCGAGCGGGAACGGGACGCCAACGTCATGCGATCACTCTCTCGTCACAGTGGTGGCGCAAGTGACTCATGGGGGACCACTCTAAGAGCCGGGCGGCCGGAATGGGGTGACAGCCGCAGGCAGGCTAGGGCAGACCCGTTCGGTTTGTGCCATTGATCCGAAGCTGGAGCACCCAGGCACTACCCTTTGGCTTCCGAATGGCACGTTCCGGAGTCGCCCCACGCACGTTCACCCACCGCACGACCATGCGGGAGCGCGTTCGAGAGATCGCGGCGCACCATGAACTCCTCCTGAACCTGGTCCGGCTGGAACTCAAGGCCAAATACAAGGCCAGTGCCCTGGGCTTCGCCTGGTCGCTCCTCAACCCGGCCATGTACCTGGTGGTGTTCTACATCGCCTTCGACGTGATCCTGGGCGGGGGCATCCCGCGGTTCCCGATCTACCTGCTGTCGGCGCTGCTGGTGTGGAACTTCTTCACCGCCGCCCTCAACACCGGGACGGGGTCGATGGTCGCCGGGTCCGGCCTGGTGAAGAAGGTCTGGTTCCCCCGGGAGGTGCTGCCACTCGCCTCGGTGGGAGCGGCGCTGGTGCACTTCTTCCTCCAGTTGACGGTGCTCGTAACGGCGCTGGTCCTTCTCCGTCATCCGGTCGGGTGGGAGATCATGCCCCTGCTCCCGTTGGCGCTGATCGACCTGATCCTGTTCGCCGCCGGATTGTGCCTGCTGTTCTCGGTGGCCAACGTCTATATGCGGGACATGGCCCACTTCGTCGAACTGGCCCTGCTGGCCTGGTTCTGGGTCACGCCCATCGTCTATCCGTTCACCCAGCTGACCAAAGCCCTCCATGGCCACACCGTCATTGCTCTCCTCAACCCGGTGACGCCGATCGTCCTTGTCTTCCAGAGGGCGCTGTACGGCAAATTCGGCCACGTGATCCCCCAGAACCTCACCTTCATGTGGTACTTCCGCAACCTGGCCATCGTCACCGTCGGAGTCCTCGTCCTGCTCGTCATCGCCCTGCGGGTCTTCAGCAAGCTCGAGGGCAACCTCGCCGAGGAGCTCTGACCGGGCCATGGCGGCGGCGATCGAGGTCGAGGGGGTCACCAAGAACTTCCGGCTCTACCACCAGAAGCCCAGTTCGCTGAAAGAGCGCGTGATGCGCTTCCGGCGGGTCCGCTATGAGGCCTTCACCGCTCTCGACGACATCCATCTCGACATCGAAGCCGGGACGACCGTCGGGCTGCTGGGCCACAACGGGTCGGGGAAGAGCACGCTGCTGAAATGCATCGCGGGGATCCTCCAGCCGACCCAGGGCGTCGTCCGCACGGTTGGCCGGATGGCCGCCCTCCTCGAACTCGGCGCCGGCTTCCACCCCGAGCTGTCTGGGCGGGAGAACGTGTTCCTCAACGGTTCGATCCTCGGGCTGAAACGGAACGAGGTGGAACGGATCTTCGACGACATCGTCGGGTTCGCCGAGCTGGAGCAGTTCATCGACACGCCGGTGAAGCACTACTCCTCGGGGATGTACATCCGGCTCGGCTTCGCCGTGGCCATCAACGTCGATCCCGAGATCCTGCTCATCGATGAAGTGTTGGCTGTCGGAGATGAGGCGTTCCAGCGCAAGTGCATCGACAAGGTCAAGGCGTTCCAGGCCGAAGGGCGAACGATCGTCGTCGTCACCCACGCCGCCGACCTCGTCCGGCAGATGTGCGACAAGGCCGCCGCCCTGGAGCACGGACGGATGGTCGCCCAGGGCGAGCCCAACGACGTGATCCGGGAGTTCCGGGAGCGCCTGCTCAAGGCCGCCACGCCGGTCGAGGACATGAGCCCCGAGCTGGCCCGCTCCGAGATGTCGCCGATGTGGGGCCGGGTGAAGATCGCCGACGTCCGGGTCGTCTACGCCACCCCCGACCAGGAGGCGGCCGCCCCCGGCGAGCCGATGCGGCTCGTGGTCACGTTCGACGCCACGGAACCGATCGACGACGTCGTGGTCGGCATCGCCATCTACAACTCGATGGGGTGGCTGGTCTATGGCACCAACACCCATCTCCACGGCGTCGACCTGGGCACGGTGGC
>JAUZEX010000531.1 GCA_030838815.1 Actinomycetota bacterium | reverse complement strand
AGGGTTTCCACACCGGAGACACCATCCCGACCGTCAACGTGACGTGGAACGGCGGATCGACCCAGATCAAGAAGTTCAACACGTGGTTCACGGTGAGCAACGCCTCGCTGCCCTGCCCGACGCAGCGAGCGGCGCTGGCGACCGTCCCGCCGGCGGTGCTCAACCTGCCGTTCACCTTCCACTTCTCCACGGGCAATCACAACGAAATCGCCCAGTTGATCCTGAACCTCCAGATCTCGATCAACCTCGGCCTGTAGTACCTCTGGTCCCGTTCGACAACCGCGGGAGCCGCCCCGTTCTTCGGGGCGGCTCATTCGCGCACCGGATGCCTCAATGTGACGGCCCCAGCCGCCGAAATACGAGTACAGCAGCCAAAGCCACCCGCTCCGGCTAGAGGAGGACCGTTGGGCGCGCGCCCCGAAGCGAAGGACGATCCGGCTACGGCGGCCAATGCGCGGCCGTGGACGATCATCATGCGCGGCATGCGCCTGCTCTCCCCCCAGCTCAGGCGCCGGGTGGTGCTGACATCGGCGGCGGGCGCAGTCATGGCCGTCCTCGAGGCCGCGTCGTTCGCCCTGCTGTTCCTGTTGATCCGGGTGCTGTCCGACACCACGGCGCCCCTCCCGAGCGTGGCGCACTGGATCGGCGCCGGCGACAGCCGCAACGCCTTCCTGGCCCGGTGTGGCGCCGGGGTACTGGCCCTGTTCCTGGTCAAGTCGGCGGGCAGCCTTCTCGTGCTGCGGATCCAGTCCTCCGTCCAGGCATCCGTCGACGCCTATCTGGCGAACTCGTTGTTCCGGAAGTACGTGACCACGCCGTACCTGAACTTCATCCAGATGAGCTCCAGCGAGATGGTCATCAACATCCAGTTCCGCGGCCCCGACGTCGCCGCCAACGGCATCGCGGCCCTCATCGGCCTGAGCAGCGAGGCGGCCACCCTGACCGGGGTGGGCGTGACGCTGGCGGTGATGCAGCCGGCCCTGGCCGTCGGCGTGATGCTCTTCATGGCCGTGGTGGCCCTCGGCCTGCTCAAAGGCCTCACACCGGCCATTCGCCGAGCCGGTGGCGACGAGAACCGGGAAACGCCGCAGGCGCAGCGGATCCTTCAGGAATCCATCGTCGGCATCAAGGCCATCAAGGCCAACGAACTCGGCGAGAAGACCATCGAGAGCTTCATGGGCCAACGTGCCGTTCTCACCGACATCCGCCGGCGGCGCGTGTTCCTGACCCGTCTCCCCCAGTTCTATCTGGAGAACGCGCTCTTCATCGGGCTCGGCGTCCTGGCCGTCGTCGTCTTCCAGTCGGGTTCCACCCAGGTCATCCCGATCTTCGGGGTTCTGGTGGCGGCGGCGTTCCGCATCCTCCCGTCGGTGAGCCGGATCCTGCAGGCCATCGGCGGCGTGCGCGCCAGCCAGCCGGCGTTGGAGAGCCTGGAACAGGCGATGGCGATACCGCAGCATGAACCGCCGGCGACGGCCGTCATCCCCGTCGAACTCCGGGAGACGTTCGCCTGCCGAGGCCTGACGTTCCGGTATCTGGGCGCCGACCGTGACGCCCTGACCGATGTGAGCTTCGACATCGCCGCTGGAGAATCGGTCGGTGTGGTCGGCCCGTCGGGCTCGGGCAAGACGACGCTGGTCGACGTCGTGCTCGGCCTCCTGGACACGACCGAGGGAGCCCTGTCCGTGGACGGCCGGCCCCTGACCGCCGATCTGCTCCGCGGTTGGCGTCACACCATCGGTTACGTGCCCCAGGACGTGTTCCTCCTGGAGTCCACGTTGCGGGAGAACATCACCTTCGGCCGCCCGGACCAGGGTGAGGAACGCCTGGCCGAAGTGCTCAGGATCGCTCAGCTCGACAGCGTGGTCGCCGCACTGCCCGAGGGACTGGAAGCACCGGTGGGCGACCGGGGTATCAGGCTCTCGGGTGGCCAGCGGCAGCGGATCGGAATCGCCCGGGCGCTGTATGCCCGTCCGTCCCTGCTGATCCTCGACGAGGCCACGGCGGCACTCGACACGAAGACCGAAGCGGCGATCACCGAGAGCGTCCACGCCCTCCACGGCCAGACGACGACGATCGTCATCGCGCACCGGCTCAGCACCGTGCAGCACTGCGACCGGATCATCTACCTGGAGAACGGGCGGGTGCGGTCGATCGGCTCCTTCGAAGAGCTTCACCGTACCGACGAGGGGTTCGCCGACCTCGTTCGGCTCGGCGGTCTCGGGGGCACCCCCCACCCCCGCACAGCGATAGGATCACGACGTGCCTCATAGCAGCCACGATGCCCTGACCGCAGTGATGCAGTATGTGGTCCGGCTCCAGCCCCGCAGCGTCCTCGACATCGGCCCCGGCTACGGGAAGTGGGGCTTTCTCGTCCGCGAGGCCCTCGACTTCATGGACGGGCGGCACGAGCCCCACGAGTACGCGGTGACGATCGATGGCCTGGAGGCGTTCGACTACAAGTCCCCCCTCCATGACTGGGTGTACACCTCGATCCGTCAGGGCGACATGCGGCTGGTGGCCCCCGAGCTGCCGGCGTATGACCTCGTGATCATGGGTGATGTCATCGAGCACGTCTCCAAGGAGGACGGGCTGGCCGTCCTGCGGGCGCTGCTGGCCAAGAGCAAGAACGTGATCGTCGCCACGCCCGATGCGTTCTTCAACCAGGAGGTGCTCGACAACCCGTACGAGCAGCACCTGAGCCTCTGGCAGCGCGAGGACTTCCGGGAGTGGCCCTACGACTTCCAGCACATCGGGGGCACGAACCTGGCGATCGTGGCCGGCGCGGGAGCGACGTGGCCGACGGCGGCCGTGTCCCAGGCCAACGACTTCGCCTACCGCATCCCGTGGATGAACCAGAGTGCGGCCCGGCCGGCGTTGGTGAAGAAGATCTACGAGCGCACCGTCGGGCGCGGTTAGATACCGAGCACCTCTCGGTAGACCGCCAGGTGGGCGGCGGCGGCGACGGCCCAGTCGAAGTCCTTCGCTCGCCGGAGCCCTTGGGCGACGAGGCGCCCGGCGACATCCGAATCGGACAGCACCAGGCTGAGCCCCGCGGCCAGGCCCTCTCCGCTGGGCTCGACCAGCAGGCCGGCGTCGCCGCAGACCTCGGGCAGGGCCCCGCAACGGGCCGCGACCACCGGCGCTCCACAGGCCATGCCTTCGAGGGCCGGGAGGCCGAAGCCCTCGTAGGTGCTGGGAACGACCACGGCCGCCGCGCCCGCCATGAGCTGCGCCACCGTGTCCAGTGAGAGCCGGCCGGTCTTGACCACCGCCGCCAGGCCGTCGAAGGCATCGTCGCGCCGCTGGTCCGGCGGGCCGCACAACACGAGCGTGGCGTCGACGCCTTCCGACTGCAGGGTCTGCCAGGCGGCCGCCAGCCCCGCCAGGTTCTTCCGCTTGGTGGCCCCCGCGGCGTGCACCACATAGCGGCCCTGTACGCCCAGCGCCTCCAGGTCGAGGGACGGCAGCGGTTTCGGGTCCTGGAACTCGGCGCTCAGGCCATAGGGGATGACCCACGTCTGCGTCACGCCGCACAGGCTGCGCAACTCGTCGGCGGCGAACGTCGAGGGGCAGATGACGCCGACCGCCCGGCGGGCGCTGGCCATGGCGAAGCGGGGCAGCCCCCCTTCATCGTCGAAGCGGGCGGGCGGCAGGTCGTGGGCGGTGACGACCTCGGGAAGGCGGCCCGGAGGCACGCGGAGGTCGAAGCGGTGCACGAGATCAGCCCGGGGATAACGGATCTGGCCGGCCAGCGCGGCGAGGGACGCGGGCATCCGGTGCACCAGCTGCATGGGAAACCTGGCGTTGGCGGGCACGGGGCTGCGCAGGGACGCGACGGTGGACGTGATGAACTGCCAGCCGGACCCCCCGGCGATTCGCATCGCCTCCTGGATCTTGACCTCGTAGTGCTGCTGGCCCATCGGGCTGGCGGTAGCCAGCGATGTCCAGTTCACCCGTGGAGTCATCCGCTCTCCTTCGCCGACACGCTTCCCGCCGGCCCGACCCGGCGCGACAAGGCCAGCTCGTAAGCCCTCGCCGTCGCTTCGGCGGCGGCTTCCCATGTGTAGCGCTCGAGTACCCGCTGGCGGAGCGCCGGATCCGGCGGCGCGGACAGGGCGCCCGTGATCGCGGCCACGATCGACTCCGGTTCCGCCGGATCGCAGTACCAGGCCTGGGAACCGAAGTACTCCCTGGCGTAGCCCCGATCGGTGGTCACGACATTGCAGCCGAGCGCCGCCGCTTCCAGGGAAACCAGCCCCGTCGTCTCGAACCAACTCGGGAGGGCGTGGACCTTGGCCCGCTGGTAGAACGAGACCAAGTCCTCCTGCGAGGTGTCGCTCACGAACTGCGTGTTCGGACCCGCCGTGTCCCGGCAACGCCGGAAGTAGGCCTCGTGGTGCGGGTGGGGCGGCCCGACGATGACGACCCGCAGCGGGCGCTCGGCGAGAGCCGTGATCAGGCCGAGCTGGTTCTTGTGGGGCTCGATCCGGCCCACGTAGAGAACGTCGATGTCCCGCTCCCCCGACGACGGCGGCTGCCCGAACACCGATCCGTTGATCCCGTTGGGAACGACCGAGGAGGGGGTGGTCACCCCGAGCTCGGCCTGGATGGTGTCCGCCTCCTGCTGCGAGTTGGGCAACAGCAGGTCGGCCGACTCGAACGCCAGGCGGGTGCGGAGCAGGTCGCCGAGGTAGTGCTCGGCCTTCTCCAGGTGTCGGAGGCGGGCTCCGGCCAGGGCCGATCCGACCGCCAGGCGGAGCCGCCGTTGGAGCTGGCGACCGGAGTCCATGCCGAGATCGAGGCCCTGGGTGTAGCGCTGCGACCAGTAGATCGTCGAGAGGCACACGGTCGTGCCCGCCACGCGGCAGCGGCGGACCTGTTCCGGGGAGAGCCCGAGGCCGTGGACGACGTGATAGCCGTCGAGCGCGGGATCGGCATCGTAGGAGACGTTCACGTCGATGCCATGGCTTCGCAAGGCGGCGGCCGTGTGGTCGAATTGCACACGGTGACCGCCGGGGACGACCGAACTCCCCGGGGCCCAGATCAGCACACGTAACATCTCCGTCACCTACCCGCCTCGGCTGGGCGAGAGCCTAACGCGGT
>JAUZEX010000526.1 GCA_030838815.1 Actinomycetota bacterium | reverse complement strand
CTGACCCTTCGCCTCGGCTCTAACCTCTCGGCTGTGGCCGACTGCGACCCCAGCACCGACGACGTCAATTACCCCAGGGATCTCCGGGAAGTCCTAGCCGGGCACTGTCTGCAACTCGTCTTCAGTACCAGCCTCCAGCTCCGCGGGCCCAACGACGTTGACGGTGTGATCGACGGACGTTTCGAGGCCCCCCATACCCCATACCTATGGCGACTCGTCTGTTGCAAGGGGCCGGATTGGGTCGAGCGCTGCTACCGGATCCTCTATCGGCCCTGGCACATTGACGACCAACTCAAACACGGCTACGACTGCTTCCACATCGTCGGCATCCTTAATGACGACAGGTGGCAGCAGTTGGTCACCGATTTCTTCAAGGGCTGATTCGGTCGACCACGTCCCCCGAGCTACCCCGGAGACCCCAGGTTGTGGAGTGCCACGTGCTCGCCGAAGGCGTCGAAGTGCATCACCTCGAAGCCGTGGGCGGTGGTCTCGCCAGCGTCGAAGTGCGCCAGGTTCCCCGTGATGAGGTAGCGGGCCCAGCGGCCGCCGCGGCGGCGGCTACGTGTCGATCCCCGGGATGTGTCGCCATGACCAGCTCGTCGGCCACTTCGAGCGCGAGGAAGGAGAGTTCGTTCGATGTTCCCCTCGCCGAGACGGTCTTTAGCGGTCAGGCTCGTGCGCGCCTCGCTCAGGATCCGCTCGCTCCACCGGGCCCGGTAGAGGCCTGACTGGGCCGCGCCGAGCAGCAGCCGGGTGGGGGCCCGCCTGAAACAGGACGTCGGCGTCCAGGACAGGCGTTCACGGTCGGGAGGATCCTTTCCGATCGACACGAGAGGGGGGCGGCGTGTACGAGCCGTCCCCCTCTCGTTTGGTCCTGCGGCTACTTGAGGGCGTGCAGGAACGCGGTGGCGTCGAGGCCGAGGGCGGTGTAGCCGAGGGCTGCGACGACGAAGGCGCTCAGGAGGAGCAGCTTCCACGTGGGCTGCGCCCGGGGCCCCCCGTGCGAAGGGGCCACGCGGCGGCGCTTGACGCGGACGTGCAGGTTGATGTCGATCATGGTGCGATCACCTCCTTTCCTTCCGTGGCGGTGAGCTTGCGGCGGAGCCGTCGCCGTTTGGCGGCGGTGGGTTTGAGCTCGGTGACATTCTCCTCCGGCCGGCCCGGGCGGGATCGCTCGAAGACCCCTTGGAGGTGGTGGTGGCGGTCGTAGGTGAACCCGAGCGGGGCGAGGGGCTCGGCCCGTTGGACAGTTCGTACCTGGAGGAGGCCGTGGGACTCGAGCTCGGCGAGGCCCCGCTGGGCGGTCGCTCGGCTGATCCCGTACCAGGTGGAGATCCGGTCGAGGGGCAGGACGACGCCGTCTTTCTCGGCGAGGAGGACGAGCAGCATGGCGACGGCGGGGAGGTTCAGCCGCTGGTACCAGCGGTCGGTCCAGAACGCGAACGGCAACCGGAGGTAGCGGTCTTGGCGCTGGTCGGGGGTCGGGTAGGTGTAGGGCTCGCCGGAGCCGTCCTCCCGGAGCATGGTGACGGCGGAGAGGCGGTTGACGCGGCTGGTGACGATGAGCTGGAGACCGCGGAGGCGACGCAAGGCCTTGGACACGGCCTCCCGGCCGGAGCGGCCGCCGCCGACGTCCAACGCCCGGGCCCAGATCCGGGAATCTCGCCTGGCGTCCCACGGTTCCGTGCTCGCCATCGTCAAGACCAGCAGGTAGAGGATGAGCGCCCGCCGGTCACGGTGGCGGACGAGCGCCGCCAGCGGCCCGCCGGTCGGCTGACGGTCCCGCTCCGCCGGCTGCACGAACGTGCGGCGGAGCGGGGTGCTCTGACTGGGCCGCCCCGAGGAGAGCACGAGCCCGGCGACGGTCGCCGGCCCGTCAGCTACCAGGGTCGGATCGAACTCCGGTCCCGAATCGTCTGCTTGGGCTGTGCTCACACCACCCAAGGTACCGGACTATTGCCCTTCGGCAAGGCTCCTCATCCGCAGAAATCGCGACTATGAGTTGCCGTTTGAGATCACACCATGGGAGCACCGTGCAAGATACCTGCTACACCCAGCTGCAACCACCATGACACATCCCTGCGCCGAATTGCCGGACGACCAACCGACGACACCCTCCCCGGCCGACACGACGCCGGCCCCCCGATCGACGTCCCTCTACTTTCCCCCTTTCCCTCATTCAAGTCGAGCGGCGACTCCGGCGGACCGCCCCGCAACGGGCTGCACCACGGAACCCCCGGCCGGGGCCGGGGTGAATGTCACACCTTCCCCGTAGGCTTCGGGGGAGCGCGTGTGAGGAGGAACGGATGCCGACAGTCACCAAGGTCCGCAAGGAACGCTCCGCGAGCGGCACGCACGACCACATCGAAGGGGTGTGCACCTCCGGCGGTACGCACTACACCCGGGGACAGGTCATCGCCGGCCTCGCCCGCCACGAGGACTGGCACACCGAAGCCGGCGGCAGGACCGCCAAGATCCGCAAGATCGACCAGTGCACCCATCCCGGCTGCTCGCTCACGCCATACATCACCACCGCACCCGATCACACCACCACCAACAATCTCGACAACCTGCCCCCGTGCTAAGGGGGAGCCCCAAGCTGGTTCGCTCTACGACCCGACCGGGCCGTCGCCCGCGTCATCGGTGGTCAGCGGCCTGGGAACGACGGCTCCCGGGACCCGCCGTGTCGTGAGCGACATTTGGGCCCCCGTCATCGCCGCGCTCGGCAGCGCCATCATCACCGCGGGCGCCCTGTTCGGGATCGACCAGCGCCGAGCCCGCCGGCAAGAGCGAGCCGGCCTCCAAGAACGACGCCGGCATGCATACTCCCGCCTGCTGACCTACTCCGGAGTCATCGCCCACACCGCCGGCGCCCTGCACACAACAATCCAAATCCGATCTGGGATCCGCGAGGGCCTCGACGTGACCCTCGGCAAGCGCGTACCCATGGACCCAATGGACGTCGATGCCCGGCTCCGCCAAGACTTCATCCCCCTCTCCGAAGCCTGGTCCGATGTATGGACCATCGGAAGCAGCGAGGCCGTGATCGCCAGCAATTGGATCATCGACACGGCAGCCGCGGTCGTAGGCGCAGCGACCACGACCGGCGACGGTGGAAACTGGCTCGGCCGCCTCGCCGCTCACCAGTGGACCGACGAGCAGCTCCGCCAATGGAACGATGACCTCAAGGCACTCGCCATCGCCCGAAGGAACCTGGCAGAACTCGCCCGCCGAGAACTCGGAATCGAAGTCGCGCGACTCTTCAGCGAGGACCCCGTCCCCGGTTCCTCCACGAGAAGCTGAACGAGGGTGTCGTGACCGAAACCCGAACGCCAGGGGCTGAGCCACCGTGGCCGAGCGGAGTGCTCGAGCAACTCGCCAGGGTGATCGGCGACACCTCCGACGGACTGACCGGATCGCAGATCGAAAGCCTGCTGGACTCGTGCCGGATGCCCGACCCCGGCCCGATCACCAAGTGGCGACGACTGGTCGGTGCCTTCCAGGATCGCCAGGCCACTGACGGCAGCCCAAAGCGGTTGGTCACCTTCATCACCAAGGTGATGGAGCCGGTGCGCTACAGGAACGATCCCGGCGCCTTCACCACCCGTCAGGACGCCCTCAACGAGATCCTCGTCCATGTCGGGCTCCGCATCAACGATGCCGGTCAAATCGCCCGCGGTCCCAAGGCCTCCACGCTCTCCGAGGCGGCCCAACACGCCAACAGCCTCCGCCTCGAACTACGACGCCGCGGCACGCATCCCGAGGTGCTCCGCTACTGCACCCAGGAAGTCCTCGAACGGAACTGGTTTCACGCGGCTCTGGAGGCGACCAAGAGCATCAGCGACCGGCTGCGCGCCATGACCGGCGCCACCAGCGACGGAGCGGCCCTCATCGATACCACGCTCGCACTCGGATCCTCAGGCGCCCGAGTCGCCATCAACGCCGGCGTCGGCCCCACCGACCGCAGCGAGCAGACCGGCTTGGCCAACCTGTGCAAAGGCCTGGTCGGGATGTTCCGCAACCCCACGGCCCACGACCCCCGGATCGCCCGCACCGTCACCGGCGACGAACTCCTCGAGATCCTGACCACCATCTCCATGGTCCACCGCCGCCTCGATCACGCCTCATTCTGACGCGCGATAAGCTCCCCTTATCATCTTTGGGACGAGGCCCTGCGAGTCAGCTTGGGGTCACCTTCTTGGTCGTCGACTCGTTACGCCAAACAGGACGAAGTCGTCAATCCGGGCAAACACCTGTTGAGAAAAGGCGCTTGCGGGGAAGCCGTTTCTTCGACGGCGAACGCAATGTGACAAGGCTGGGGCGGTTTGTGACGAGCGGCAGGTAGGTGCGAATACCTGCACGAATCTACTGCGCGACCCCCCAAGTCCAAGGAGCCTCGCTTGAAGAAGCCCCTCGCCGCCGTGGCGCTGATTGCCGCGTCGCTCGCGACCATGGCGGTTCCCGCCGGTGCGAGCCCTAACAAGAACTGGACCGTCGTCACGTTGCCCTGCCGGACCGGTCACAAGCACGCCACGGTCGGCTACAGCCCGACGCACCCGTGGTGGATACCGGACCCGAACGATCCGGACCAGCAGGCGGGCATCAAGAACCCCCGTGGGTGGGCAGCTTGGGCGAACAACCCCTGTAAGGGTCAATGGCTGGTCTTCGGCTGGTGGCACGGCGACCCGTCGGAGGACAGTTGGACCACCGCGAGCATCTATACCGGCGTTTCGGGACACTTTCCCGAGGTGCAGGGCGCCCACCTAGCAGACGCTCCGGTGTGTGACGTCGGCGGCGCGGATCGGGACATCGAGGCCAAGGACCCGAACCTGATGGCACACGCCTGCGACGCCTTCGACAACTCGTAGCTCCAACAAACGGAGAAGCCCCCGGCCTGATCAGGCCGGGGGCTTCTTGCCGTTTCGGTCACAATGTGAAGCGACTCCCATAGTAGTACCCAGGGTTGTTCCCATTGTACGTGGAGTTGTTCACAAACCCGGCCAGGTAACCGGTGATGCCCGCCGGCAGCGACGACGTGCCGCCCCGGTTGGCCGTGTCCGTGAACTGCCAGTTCCACTTCGGTGCGCTGGTGCAAGGACAGGCGCTGGTCGGCTTCTCGTGGTAGTACCCGAAGCCCACGAGTGTGTGCTGCGTGTCGCTCGTCCGCACCCAGTCAGCGACCTTCTGGAACCAGTCGTCACGGCTCTGGATCTTGTTATTGCCGGTGCCGCCCGATGTCTCGTTGCCGTTACAGCCCTCGGACGTGACCAGACCGCCGGGGCAGCCAGGGTGGCTCCCGAACTCACCGATCAGCAGGAACATGCCCTGCTGACGGGCAACCGTCACCGCCCCGGAGTTGGCGTCACCCAGGAGCGTGGCCGGGTCCTTCCACGCCGTGGTGGTGTTGAAGTTCGTCCCGTCGCCGCTCGTCGAGAAGTGGTACCAGTTGTACACGTCGTGGGCCAGAAGGTCGGCGTCGAATGCGCCCGGGAACAGCGTGTCTCCCGAGCCAATGACGCCGCCGGTCACCTTCTTCGTGGCGTTGCTGGCGACGGCGCAGTAGGCCAGGAGCACCCGCTGCGAGATGCCGGGGTACCCGTTGTTCTCAAGGTCGTCCAGGGCATTGCGAACGTGGTCCCAGGCGGCCTTGTACTGAGCAGCTGTTCCGTGGCAGTCGTTCCAGGTGTTGCCGCCTGACGTGTTCGTTGCGCAGCCGCCGCTACCCCAGTCGGACGCTGAGTCGTGGGGTTCGTGCTCGACCGCGACGTACACGACCTGGCTGGCGTGACCGCTCTGCCCGTCCGCCCAGCTATACAGCGTCTCAAGCTGAGCGTAGAGGCCGCTGGTCCCGCCGTCATTCGCCCCGCTGAAGTTCGACCATTGCGACACGTTGTGGTTGTTGCCGTGGTTGTCGACTACGACGCTCGTCGGAGGCTTGTTCGACCAGAACACGAGCTTCCCGGCGTTGATCAAGTCGTGCACTTCCTGCTTCGGCAGACCCCAAGCCGTGTCATAGATGCGTGCCTCGGCGTAGCTCTTGCTCGTCGTGATGCCATTGGCATCGTCGTTGAGTACACCCTGGTTCGTGGTGGCGGTGCCGTAGGGGCTGTCGCTGGTGCGGTTGTCGATCAGCCCGAGCATGGCGCCGCCGACGACCGTGAAGGTGCTGGTCGAAGTGTACTCGGCGTAATTCGTGGTGCCGGCGCCGTGGCCGCCCTCCGAGTTGAGTCCGGCCAGGTTGGTCGAGCCACCCTCAATGGCGAAGTACAGCTCATAGCTGCCTGCCGCCAGCGCCCCATCGGCGTTGTCGCCGTCGAGCGGGTCGTTGTCGAAGTACACAGTCTTGGTGACAGCGGTCTCGACCTGGCAGGCCAGGCTGAAGGTCGGTGTCCAGTCGGTCGAGCCGATCTGGGCGTGCGTGCTTGCGTTGCGGATCTCGACCCGATATTGGGTCGGGTTGCCCTGCGAGCCGTTGCACGACCCGTTGTCGTCGTTGCCGAAGTTGTACGCCGAGATTTTCAACGTTGCCGAGCCACCGGACGCCTGGATCGCACCGCGTGCCCGAGCGTGGATGTAGTAGCCGTTGGAGTCATAGTCGTAGGCCACGGCGTTGGCGTCAAAGGTCAGGACGGCCTTGAACGCGGTAAACCACGACGGGTCATCGGTCTCGTAGGTGGCGGCGACGACGGCCTGGTTCTTGTACGGACCGTCGGCCGTATAGGTCGTCGCGTGCGCCGCCGGGGCGATGACGGCCAGAGTGGGGAGAATCAGCGCCGCGATGAAGGCCGCGCGCTTCAGGGAAGGTCTCATCAAGAGTGCGTCCTTTCGTGACACCGGGAACTGTGTCGGCACTCGGCCACGAAGGTTGAGAGTCGCTACAGCGTTAGGGGCCGAGATAGTGGGTTTCGCACCGCGATTCGCCGTTGAGCCAGACGGGCCCGGCACCGGCGAGCACTATTCGGGCTCCCCCAGCCGCACGACGTGTCGCCGGCCCAAACGACGAGCTCCGATGCCCGGGTCGCCCGGCGTCCTATTACTTGGGATAATGCTGCGAATCCCATGTAATAGGCGCGTAGGCTGGCGGCGTGTTCGACGGTGCCGACTGGGAGCTGCGCTGGCCTCGGGCCCTGCTGGTCCGGGAGCTGGGCGCGCTGCTGGCCGGGCCGCCGGCGTGGGCCCGGCCCGACTGGGACGACCAGGTCCGCCGAGTGTTCGAGGAGGCGTTCGCCGGGCCGGCGGCCACCCGGGCGTTCGAGGAGGCGCTCCTGGCCGACCTGTCGGTGTCGGACCCGCTGAGTGGGACGGACAGCCGGTACCGCCGCGAGCTGCTCGAGCGGCTGGTGGCGCAGGCCGGTGATCTGCGGGAGGCGACCGAACGGGCGCCCTATTGGTCGCAGCGCCGGGCCTCGCCGGCGCCGGCCGCGGATGTCGACGCCGCCCAGCGGGCCTTCGTCCGCCTGGTCGACGAGCTCCACGCCGCCGGCTACCTGGCCCGGTCGTTCCCGGCCGGCTGCGTCGATGACCCGGGCGAAGCGGGCGATCCGTCGACCGTCCTCGACGCCGAGCTCGGCGTCGGCGGCCTGTGGCCACTCGACGAGTCGGCGCCGGGATGGGACCGGGACCTCTTCTACGACCTGATCGAGGTCTTCCACGACCTCGTCGCCCGGCCCCAGACCCGCTGGCTCCACGACTTCAGCGACTGCGGCTGGCACTACGGCGACTTCGCCCTCGAGCCGGCCCGGATCCTGTACCGCTGGCGCGTCAACCGGCTCATGGCCCGCCACCAGATCCCCTACCGACTGGCCGAGGCCGGTGACGACGAGGGCCGCCTAGTGGCCACGACCGACGACGGCCGGGCCGACCTCGTCGATCGGGCCCTGGCCGGCGACACCGGTGGCCGGGTCGCCCACGCCATCGCCCTCTACCGCGCCCGCACCGCCACCGACCACGACAAACGTTCCGCCATCGTGGTGCTGGCCAGCCTCCTCGAGGAACGCCGAGCCCTCCTCAAAGCGCGGCTGTTCAGCAAGGACGAAGGTGCCCTGTTCCAGATCGCCAACGAGTTCGCCCTCCGCCACCGCAACGAGGCCCAGAAGAGCGACTACGACCCGGCCTTCTTGGACTGGGTGTTCTGGTGGTATCTGGCCACCGTTGAACTGGGCGACCGGCTGGCCGCCGGGGCCACGATCGGGCCGGCACCGTGAACGACCGGCCCCTCCCCCGCCGGGCCGACCCGGCGTCGAGCGACCCCTTGGCCGTCGTCGACGAAGAGCTCCTCTCCGACGAGGAATCCGGCTATGTCCGAGCGGCCCGGGCGGCCAACACCCTAGGGGGCTACCGGTCCGACTGGGCCGACTGGTGCGCCTGGTGCGCCGCCCACCGCACCTCGGCGCTGCCGGCCACCCCGGCCGGGATCTCGCGCTACCTCACCTTCCTGGCCGGCCATGGCGCCAAGGTCGGCACCATGAGCCGCCGCCTGTCCGCCATCCGCTTCGCCCACGCCATGCGGGGCCTGGCCGACCCCACCGACCACGCCCGGGTCCTGGCCGTCTGGGAAGGCATCCGCCGCACCCACGGCGCCCCACCCGACCAGGCCGCTCCTCTCATGCCCCCCGAGCTCTTCCACGTCCTCGACGCCTGCCCCGACCAGCGGACCTGGGCCGACCGGGGTCGACCACCCGAACCGTCCCTGGCCGGCGTCCGGGACCGGGCCCTGCTGCTCGTCGGCTTCATCGGGGCGATGCGCCGCTCCGAGCTGGCTGCCCTCGACGTCACCGATCTCGCCGAACATCCCAACGGTGTCGTCCTCACCGTGCCCCGATCGAAGACCAACCAGACCGGCGACCAGACCGAGCTCATCGTCCTCCCTCGGGCCGGCAACCCCCGCCGCTGCCCGGTCACCGCCGTCACCACGTGGCTGGACCTGGCCGGCATCTCCGACGGGCCGGTCTTCCGCCCGGTGACCAAAGGCAATCGTCCCCGGCCCGGACGACTCAACCCCGAATCGATCAATGCGCTCGTCCAAGCCGCCGTCGCCCGAGCCGGCCTCGACGCGGGCCCGTACTCCGCCCACAGCCTCCGAGCCGGGTTCGTGACCTACGCCCACCTGCGCGGCGCCTCCGACCGGGCCATCGCCCACCAGACCCGGCACCGGTCCCTCGCCACACTGGGGATGTACGTTCGGATCCACGAAGCCTGGGAAGACAACGCGGCGACCCAGCTCGGATTCTGACCCACCGTTCTCTTTCTCCGGCGGCGGGTTTGTAACCCTCCGGGAGCTTCCATCCGCTTTGTGGCGGTACGCGTCGGTTAAGGGCCGTGTGGATTTCATCCGAGATACCGAGCATGCAGAAGAAGAGGACCACGTGGTGGCCGGCCGCTATGGCCGGGGTTATCGTCTCGGTGCCGTTGGCAGCCTGTGGGGGGACTCCTTCATCGGTGAAAGCGGCGGGAACGAGCGCCTCAGCTAACCAGGGGACGCACTCGACCTCGGCGACGACGGCGACAGCGGTGGCCGGAGCGGAGAAGTACGAGACCAAACTTGAACGGCGGGGCGGGAAAGTTCGTATCGATCCTGCGCCGGCCTCCTACGCTCCCAGGATCTCCCAGGCCCAGGCCCTTGCCGCGTTCAAGACGCAGGCGCTGTTTCCCGAGACGGCCCGGACCTGGGTCGCTGACGTCCAGCTCGGTCTCTTCACCGATGACGAGACGAACTTCACCGGTCCCGCGGTCTACTTCAGCCGTCCGGCGTGGGTCATCCGCTACGACAACGTCCCCAGCGAACTCCCCCGCACCGGAGGGACGCCGAGCCTCGCATCATCGCCACCCAGCGCCGCTCCCAATCCCGACGGCCGCCATGTGAACATCCTGGCCTTCGTCGATGCTGACACCGGCCAATACCTCAGCGCCATCGAGGATCCCGTCGACAGTAAGTAAGGCCCCCCGCGTCACCGACACGATCATCGGCGAGATGGACGGGGCGCCACCGGCGCGGGCAGTTCCTCACCCAATGCTGTAACCGCAGCAACGATTGCGGTTCACCTTCCTGGGTCGCCGCAACCGAACCTCTGTTGGCGCAACTTCACCGGGGAAACCGCCCGGCGCCGTCTGCTGCCGGTGGAGCGACGCGCGTCGTTGACGACGAGATTCGGGCAAACGCGGTGCAGCGATGTAGGAAGCTTCGTGGGATGACCGATCGGGTTCTCCTTGCCCGATTGTGGCGCAGAGGAAGCGTGATGTCATGGCTCGAATTGTCAGGGCCGTGACTTCCGAATTGCTCATACGGTCCCGGTCCGTCCAACTCGGCAGCGGGCCACGACGAGCACCTCAAGCGAGCTCATAGGCTGGCCGACACCGCAGTCGACCTCCCGGACTCCTGTCAGTCCGTTGTCCGCGCCGTCCTGGCGACAAGCGCCGACAGGTCCTCATCCCGCCCTCGTTTCCTGAATTCGCCGTGCCTGCCTTCCCCTGACAAGGACAGTGCCACCATGTTCAGTTCGAGATTCTCCCCCGCTCGCCGCGCTCAACGCCCGGTGCTCGTCGTCCTGCTGCTCGCCTTGGTGGCGAGCGGCATCGTGCCGTTGGCCGCGCCCTGGTTGGCGTCGCCGGCCGACGCGGCGCCGGTCAACACGACGTTCAGGGTCAGCCTGGCCGACGGCGGCGCCCAGAGTACCGGGGGCGATAGCGGCAACTACAGCGTGTCGGCGGACGGACGCTACGTCGCCTTCGAGTCGCTGGCCACCAACCTGACCGGGATCAGCGACACTAACGGCGTGGCCGACGTGTTCGTGCGCGATCGGGTGGGCGGCAAGACCGAACTGATCAGCATTTCGACTACCGGTGGGGTCGGCAACGGAGAGAGCCGCGACCCCAGCATCTCCGCCGACGGCCGCTACATCTCCTTCACGTCGACGGCAGGGAACCTCGTCGCTGGGGATACCAATAACACCTATGACGTCTTTGTCCGCGACCGTCTCCTGGGTACGACCCAGCGCGTCTCGGTGGACAGCAGCGGCGTCCAGGGAAGCGCCCAGGCCGGCTTCGGATCCCGGATCACGCCCGATGGGCACTACGTGGTGTTCGCCGACGACTCTGCGCTGGTCACCCCTGACAGCAACGGGACCACCGACGTGTTCATCCGCGACCTGGTCGGCGGGACGATTCAGCGGGTCAGCGTCAGCACGCTCGGCGCCGAAGGCAACGCCGGAAGCGGCTGGCCCAGCGTCTCGGCCGACGGCCGCTACGTCGCCTGGTACTCCGCCGCCTCCACCTTGCTGGACGGCGGCGTCGACACCAACGCCAACTACGACGTGTTCGTCCGCGACCGGACGGCCGGGACGACGATCCGGGCCAGCGTCAGCAGCAGCGGCGTCCAAGCCGTCGGCGGCAGCGTCCTGCCCAGCCTGTCGGCCGACGGCCGGCACGTGGTCTTTTACTCCAACGACCCCCTGGGCACCGGCGACGGCAACGGCATCAGCGACGTCTTCGTCCGCGACCTCGACACGCCAGCAACCACGCGGATCAGCGTCGGGACCGGCGGGGCAGACGGCAACGGCGTGAGCATCGACCCCAACATCTCCACCGACGGCCGTTACATCATGTACTCCTCCGTGGCGACGAACCTCATCACCGGCGACACCAACAGCCAGCAGGACGTCTTCCTCTACGACCGGCTCATCACCACCACGGAACGGATCAGCATCGGATCCGGCGGCACCCAAGGCACCGGCGGCAGCTACGGCCGGGCCGCCATCTCCGCTGACGGCCGCTTCGTGCCCTTCATCTCGCTGGCCGCGAACTT
>JAUZEX010000495.1 GCA_030838815.1 Actinomycetota bacterium | reverse complement strand
AGCCGGTCTGGAACCGGCGCTACGTCGACCACATCCAGATCACGGCGGCGGAATCCGAAGGTGTCGGCCGCCGGGGCTCCTTCTATGAGGAGGCCGGCGCGCTGCGCGACATCGTGCAGAACCACGTCATGCAGGTGCTGTCCATCGTGCTCATGGAGCCACCGGTCAGCATGGACGCCGACGGCATCCGCGACGAGAAGGTCAAGGCTCTCAAGGCGGTCGAGATCCCGACCCCGGAGGAAGCCGTGACGGATGTGGTGCGGGCCCGCTACGTCGAGGGGTGGGTCGGCGGCGAGGAGGTGCGGGGCTACCGCCAGGAGGAGGGCGTCGATCCCCGCAGCCAGATCGAGACGTTCGTCGCCTTGCGCCTCCGGGTCGACGACTGGCGCTGGGCCGGTGTGCCGATCTACATCCGGGCCGGCAAGCGCCTGCCCAAGCGGGTGACCGAGGTCGCCATCGAGTTCAAGCCGGTGCCGCACCTTCCGTTCCGCTCCTGGCAGGCCCAGGGCCTGGAACCCAACACCCTGCTGCTCCGGATCCAACCCGACGAGGGCATCACGCTCCGCTTCGGGGCCAAGGTGCCGGGGCCCCGCTTCGCCGTCCGGTCGGTGTCGATGGAGATGCTGTACGGCTCGGCCTTTCCCGAACAGACCGCCGACGCCTACGAGCGCCTGCTGCTCGACGCCCTGATCGGTGACCAGACGCTGTTCATCCGCAGCGACGAAGTGATGCAGGCGTGGCGGATCGCGGCCCCGCTGTTGGAGGCGTGGGAGAACGAGGCCGTCGTGCTGGCCCGCTATCCGGCCGGGACCTGGGGGCCGAGAGAGGCCGACCGGCTCATCGAGCAGGACGGGCGACGATGGCGCAATCCCTGACCGCGGCCCGCTCCGCCACCGTGACGGTACTGGTGGTGGCGGGAAGCGAAGCCGAGGCGGCCTCGGCCCGGGAGACGATCGGGGCGCTCCAGGGCCGGAGCCCCGTCCGCGCTCTGGTCGTGGTGGACAGGGACGGAGGATGGCCGGCGCCTGCCCTCCGGTCCGTCGTCGAAGCGTCGGTCCGGGGCGACATGCCGCTCGTCCTGTGGCGGCCGGCCGGCCTGCCGGACGCCTCCGATCCGGTGCTGGGCTGGGCCGAGCACCTCGTCGTCGACAGCCGGACTGTCCTGAGCGGCTCACGCCGCCCTGATCGGGGGGACACCCCCCGGCCCCCGGGCCTTGGCGTGGCCGGCGTCGTCGACCTTGCTGGCCGGATGCCGGTCACGGATCTGGCCTGGGTGGCGCTGGCCCAGTGGCGGGAGCTGGTCGCCGGGCTGTTCGACGGGCCGGACCGCGGCCCGTTCCTGGCCGACGTCCGCCACGTCCGGGTGCAGGGCCACGAGGCGCTCCGGCCCCTGCTGGCCGGTTGGCTCCTCAGCCGGCTGCGGATCCCGCCCGGGGTCGTCGAGGTTGGGCCCTCGGAAGGGCTCTCAGTCGAGGTCACCGCCGAGCACAACGGGCGGCAGGGCCACTTCTCCGTGGCGTGGTCGGCCGAGTCGCACCTGATCGACGCCCGGGTCGTGATCGGGACGGGACCGCCGCTGGTCCGCCGCTGGCGGCGCGACGAGGCGGGCCCGGTCGGGTTGCTCGGCCGGGCGCTGGCCCGGCTCGGGTGGGACCCCGTCTACGGCGAGGCACTGACGGCGGCCGTCGTGCTGCCGGCTGAATCGGCTCGTCGTTCCGGCCCGGGGCCGACGTGAACGGCGCGCTGGCCGCGGCGCCGGCGCAGCTGCTGGCGGCCCGGGAGCAGATGGCGTTCACGCTGGCTTTCCACATCGTGCTGGTGCCGTTCGGCGTGGCCTTCACGTCGCTGATGTCGGTGCTGAATCTCCGGGCGATCCGACGCCGCGACGACGACGCCCTGCGGCTGGCGGAACGGTGGTCGAAGGTGGCGGCCGTCCTGTTCGCCGTCGGGGCGGTGTCGGGCACCGTGCTGTCGTTTGAGATGGGCCTGCTGTGGCCGGGGCTCATGGGCCGCTTCGGCGCCGCCTACGGGATCCCGTTCGCCGTCGAGGGCCTCTTCTTCTTTCTGGAGGCCATCTTCCTCGCCATCTACATCTACGGCTGGCGGAGGATGCGGCCCTGGCCGCACTTCTGGGCCGGGGTGCCCGTGACGCTGGCCGGGGCGGGCGGGACGGCCTGCGTCGTCGCCGCCAACGGCTGGATGAACCTGCCCGGCGGCGTGACGCTGCGCAACGGGGCGGTGGTCGGGGTCCGGCCGCTGGCGGTGTTCTTCAACCGGGCGTTCTGGTGGGAGAGCGTCCACATGCTGCTGGCGGCCTACATCGTGGCCGGGTTCATGGTGGCGGGGGTCTACGCCATGGCCATGTTGCGGGGGCGGCGGGACCGCTACCACCGGCTCGGGTTCCTCGTTCCGTTCACGGTGGCGGCGGCCCTCGTCCCGGCTCAGATCCTGGTCGGCCACTGGGCGGCCCACGAGGTGTACCGCAACGAGCCGGCCAAGTTCGCCGCCGTCGAGATCCTGCCCAGAACGGGTGGCAACGTCCCCGAGACGATCGGCGGCGTCCTCGTCGACGGCCGGGTCCGCTACGGGGTCCGCATCCCCGGGCTGGCCTCGTTCTTCGCCGGCTACCGCCGCGACACCGCCATCCAGGGCCTTGACGCCGTCCCGCCCCCGGTGCGGCTGAGCCCGGCCCTGGTGAGCACCGTGCACCTCGCCTTCGACGTGATGGTGCTGACCGCTTTCATGCTGCTGGCGCTGGGTCTCTGGTTCGCCCTCGGATGGTGGCGCCGGCGCGACGTGCCGGAGAGCCGCTGGTTCCTGCGAGGGGCGGCGGCGTCGGGAGTGGTGGCGCTGATCTCGCTGGAGTGCGGCTGGGTCGTGACCGAGGTCGGCCGCCAGCCGTGGACGGTCCAGGGCCTGCTCTTGACCCGCGACGCCGTGACCGGCGTCGACGTGAACCTGTGGTGGTTCCTGGCCCTCATCCTGGTCGTGTACACCGCGGTGGGGATCGCCACCGTCCTGGTGCTCCGTTCGATGCGCCGGCGCTGGGCGGCGGGCGAGGACCCCGGCGTCCCCTACGGGCCCGAGGCGCCGCTGGAAGCGGCCCTTCCGGAGACGGTCCTGCGGTGAGCGCCGTCGTCGGCGTCATCCTCTTCGCCGGCGTCGTGCTCTACGCCACCTTCGGCGGCGCCGACTTCGGGGCCGGGTTCTGGGATCTGACCGCCGGCGACGCCGAGCGCGGCCGCCGGCCCCGGGCGCTGATCGACCGGGCCATCGGGCCTGTCTGGGAGGCCAACCACGTCTGGCTGATCTTCTGCCTCGTGGTGCTGTGGACGGCCTTCCCGCCCGCCTTCGCCCAGATCATGACGACGCTCTTCGTCCCCCTGATCCTGGCCGCTCTCGGGATCGTACTGCGGGGTTCGGGCTTCGCCTTCCGCAAGGTCGTGGTCCGCACCGCCGAACAGCGGGCCAGCGGGGCGGCGTTCGCAGTGTCCTCCGTCATCACGCCGTTCTTCCTCGGGACGGTGGCCGGCGGCATCGCCTCGGGGCGGGTGCCGGGTGGGGGAACCACGCCCTACCTGAACCCGACGTCGCTCCTCGGCGGCGCCCTGGCCGTCGTCACCTGCTCCTACCTGGCGGCGGTGTTCCTCACCGCCGAGGCCCGGATCCGCCGGGCCGAGGACCTCGAGACCGTGTTCCGCCGCCGGGCTATGGCCTCGGCCGTGGCCGCCGGCGCCCTCGCCACGGCGGGGATCTTCGTGCTCCGAGCCGATGCCCACCGCCTCTTCGAGCGCCTGCTCGGCCCGGGGCTCCCGTTCGTCGTCGTCTCGGCCGGGAGCGGCCTCGCCGCCCTCGTGCTCCTCCGGTCCGCCGAACCCCGCCTGGTGCGGGCGCTGGCGGCGGCCGCCGTCGTGTCCGTCCTCCTCGGCTGGGGCGTGGCCCAGTACCCCTACCTGCTCGGAACCCACCTCACCCTGTCCGCCGCCGCCGCCCCCGTGGCCACCCTGTGGGCGCTGACCGGAATCTTCGCCGCCGCCGCCGTCCTGTGCGGCCCCTCCCTCCTGCTGCTCTATCTGTTGCAGGAACGGGGCCGCCTCGAGGACCAGCCTCAGCCGGTGTAGCAGCTGCG